>NZ_JBWYJB010000004.1:0-178900 GCF_056784015.1 Acinetobacter sp. ANC_7655
TGGTGAAGGCGCGAAAGCATCACTGTCAGCGTTTGATTACATCATTCGTTCTGGACAGTAATTTCAGCCTTAACATACCGCATTAAAGTGTAGCCCTGAGAAAACTCTTTCTCGGGGCTTTTTTATAAGCCAATATTATCTTTACAATTTTTGAATAAAACTTTATTTAAAATCTGCTTATATTGTTCTCATCCATGCTACTTGGATACTCATTGAATTAAAAAAGGAAGATAAAATGAATAAGATTCTTGTTGCTTTAGGTCTTGCTGCTACAGTTGCTTTGGTTGGGTGTAATAAGGATAAAGCTCCTGAAACTGGCGCGACAACTGGTGAACATTTAGAAAATGCTGCTGAACAAGCAGGTGCAGATATTCAAAATGCGACTGAAGATGCAGCTCAATCAACTGCAACTGCAGTCGACAATGCTGCTGATGCGACAGCACAAGCTGCAGATAATGCTGCTGCACATGCTGAAAACGCTGCGCACAACGCTTCAGAAGCGGCTAAAGAAGCAACTGCTAATGCTGCGGCAGCTGTAGAAGAAGGTGCAGCGAATGTAAAAGAAAAAGCTCAACAATAATTTGATTTTTACCAATTAAAGCCTCTTTAGAGGCTTTAATTTTTTCTCTAACAGAGCAATTATACAGCCCCAAAATACGAATCAAGCCTATACTGTATGAATAACAACTCATTTTTGAATAACATTTTCAGATAATAAGACAAAATCCTATGAGCTATTCGCACCATACAGAACCACATTATATACATCGCACAGGTTGGTTAAGAGCTGCTGTTCTTGGTGCCAACGACGGTATAATTTCAGTCACTAGTTTAATCATGGGGATGGCAGCAAGTGGCGCGAATCAACATACCCTTTTAATCACTTGTATTGCTGGTTTGATTGCAGGCGCAACGTCCATGGCAGCTGGTGAATATATTTCAGTAAAATCTCAGTCTGATATCGAAGAAGCTGATCTAAAGTTTGAAGCAAGTGAGTTAGCACGCAATCCACAAATAGAACTGAAAGAATTAACGCATATTTATATACAAAGAGGACTATCACCCGAACTTGCTCATCAAGTTGCTATACAACTGAGCGAGCATGATGCGTTAGCTGCACATGCACGTGATGAAATTGGTATCCATGAAAATACAACAGCTCAACCTTTTCAAGCCGCTTGGTCTTCTGCCACCGCCTTTTCAATAGGTGCAGCTTGCCCTATGATCGCTATACTGATCAGTCCTCCTGCATATTTAGAATACAGTGTTGCCTTTTTTTGCATTTTAGCGTTATTTATTCTAGGGGCTTTATCTGGATATTTTGCTGGAACGTCTAAAGTAAAATCTGCATTGCGAATTACGCTTTGGGGAATCGCAGCGATGGCATTTTCAAGTTGGATTGGCTCACTGTTTAATGTACATGTCGGCTAACATATAAGAATTACAAATATATAAAATCAATATTACTCAGCAGCATTTAATGCATAAATGCAGTGTAGGACTATCAACCCACAATCAATCAATTAAAATACTGATGTGTTTTATCAGCTTTTCTTATCTTCATGTCCATTATTGCAGCTCAATCTGACCGATCACACTCATCGGTCTGGATCGCTATTGTTTTATTGATTGTAGGCACCCTTGGTGCTTATCAAATTGTGGGAATTAATCAAGCCCTGTTATTCCTTATTGGTGGTGCGCTTGGTATGACGCTCTACCATGCATCATTTGGTTTTACATCGAGCTGGCGCGTTTTTATTAAAGAACGCAAAGGTCGTGGTTTACGTGCACAAATGATTATGCTCGCACTGGCAGTGCTGCTCTTCTTCCCAGCTTTAGGTGCAGGTGAATTATTTGGTCAACCCGTTAAAGGCAACGTCAATCCCGTATCGATGTCCGTGATGATTGGTGCATTTATTTTCGGAATTGGCATGCAACTGGGTGGTGGTTGCGCATCTGGGACACTCTATACAGTCGGTGGTGGTAGCTCACGTATGCTGATCACTCTATTCTTTTTCTGTTTAGGCTCACTGATCGCTACTTCACATATTGAATGGTGGTTTGCACTGCCACACTTAGCCCCTATTTCAGTAGTACAAAGCTTTGGTGTTATTCCAGCGCTAATACTCAATTTCGTGCTATTTGGTTTGATCGCATTAGCAACAGTCTACTTCGAGAAAAAACGCCACGGTCAGCTTGAACAAGAACCTGTTGCAGCACATCAAGGCTGGAAACGTTTCTTAAAGGGACCATGGCCTTTAATTTGGGGTGGTATTATTCTCACCCTGCTTAATTTCGCCACGCTTGCATTGGCTGGTCGCCCATGGGGTGTCACATCTGCACTCGCAGTATGGGCAGCGAAAGGTGCAACATTAGTCGGAATTGATGTAACAGCTTGGGACTATTGGCAACAACCTGGAAATGCTAAAGCTTTAGCAAATTCGTTGTGGTTTGATATCACCTCTATGATGAATTTTGGCATCATGCTCGGCGCTTTACTTGCAGCAGGTCTCGCTGGAAAATTTGCACCGAGTCTCAATATCCCTAAACGCTCAATTCTAGCAGCTGTCATTGGGGGGATCATGTTGGGTTATGGCGCTCGATTAGCATACGGTTGTAACATCGGTGCTTATTTCAGCGGCATTGCATCAGGCAGTCTACATGGGTGGTTATGGCTGATTTTCGCTTTTATTGGTAATGGTATAGGTGTGAAACTTCGTCCACTATTTTTCCCGAATGAAAAGCCTCAGCCTGAAAAAATTACAGGTTGCTAATCAGCAAATATCGATATTTGAGAACGCCTAATTTCAATTGGGCGTTTTTATCTTTCTATAGTGCAATTACAACCACTTAATAGAATAAGAAAAAGAAAGGAGTATTAAATTTCAGCCGATTGAAATCAGCTAAGTCACCAAAGTTTGTTCTTATAATAAGTCTTTATGTGCTTACTTTGAGTTTGTTAAATGCTGCATCATCTATATAAAAACCCATCCGAAGATGGGCTTAAGATTTAGATATTAAAAGTGAAGTCAAGCCTCTACTTTCTTTTTCAAAGTTGCATCTAATTGTTCTTTATCTAATGCATTATCCCAACGTGCTACAACGATTGCTGCACAAGCATTGCCAACAAGATTAGTTAATGCGCGGCATTCAGACATAAAACGATCGATACCTAAAATAAGTGCCATCCCTGCAACAGGTAATGCTGGAACAACGGATAATGTAGCTGCCAGAGTAATAAAGCCCGCACCCGTTACACCTGCAGCCCCTTTTGAACTAATCATCGCAACCAACAAAATTGTGATCTGTTCCCAAATGGTCAAATCGATATTACAGGCTTGAGCAATAAAAAGAGCAGCCATCGTCATATAGATATTTGTACCATCTAAATTAAATGAATATCCAGTTGGAATGACCAAACCAACGACCGACTTTTCACAACCCGCTTTTTCCATTTTATTCATCAGCGTTGGCAGTGCAGCTTCAGAAGAGCTCGTGCCTAATACTAACCATAATTCATCTTTGATATAGCGGATGAGATCAATGATAGAAAATCCATTGTATCGTGCAACTGCTCCCAGAATAAGCAGAACAAATAAAAGTGAAGTAATATAGAACGTTACGATTAATAATAGTAAATTTCCAATACTCGAAATACCGAAAGCACCAATCGTATACGCCATCGCACCAAATGCACCAATTGGAGCTAGTTTCATCAACATACCGACAAGGTAAAATACCGGAGCGGTCAGTGTCGTTAAGAAGTCTGTAACTGGTTTCCCTTTTTCACCCACCGCTGCAAGCGCTAAACCAAATAGAACAGCAACAAACAAAACCTGAAGAATATCACCACCCGCCAAAGGACTGATTAAAGTCTTTGGTATGATATTCATGAAGAAGTCAACAATAGAGGCATCCTGAGCTTTTTCAACATAAGTTGAAACTTTGTCACCTTCTAAAGCAGCAGGATCGATATTAAGACCTTTACCCGGCTGAATAAGATTAGCAACAATCATGCCCACAATCAGCGCAAGCGTAGAGAAAGTTAAAAAGTAAGCCATTGCTTTACCCGTCACTCGCCCCACTGCGCCCATATTCGTCATACCAGCAATACCCGTGACCACAGTCAAGAAAATAACGGGTGCAATGATCATTTTGACGATTTTAATAAAAGCATCGCCAAGAGGTTTTAAACTTGCCCCCAACTCCGGCATAAAATGTCCAAGTGTGACACCCGCAATAATTGCAAAGATGACTTGAACATATAAAATTTGATAAAACTTTTGCTTCTTAGGTGGTTGAGATTGCTCATCAACGTGAATATCCATGGAAGACCCTTCTAATTCAAAAAAGTGAATCCATTGTTAAATGCAATAAATTTCACACTCAAAAATGAATTGCGCGTTAAATAATTTCAAAGGTCGAAATTCTAGTGACATTCACTTTTTGAATGAAAAAGTCGGGCTTAACTATTAGTCTAAGAAAAAAAGATTTATAGAGTCCAATTGGGCTGAGATGACTAAATATGAATCGTCATAAAAATTAACTCATATAAAATTAAGTTTTGATATTTTTAGAAAAAAATGAAAATTAAAAATTCATAAGTTAATTTTGAATATTAAAAATACAAATAATTTTATTTTATGACCCAATATATACCTATAAAGTATAATTAAATTTCAATGCAATCTAAGAACAATATATATAAATATATAATTCAATATCTTATGTAAATAACCCTTAAAGAAATATAATCAAAAAATATTAATAATTTTAGTAGTATAAATTTAAAACACTCTTACAAAATTGTTTTTATTATATTTTATCAAATAAATTCAATAACTTATTTTTAAAAAATCGTACTAAACCTGCTTTTCATTCATATATCTCCAATACCTTTTAGGTACGTATTGAACATGCAACTTAGGATTATCACGTGCCACTATATTTACACTCTTAAAATAATCCTTCCAAAGTTGATCATATAGCTCTTCTTGATCATCGAGTTCAATCATGAATGATTGACTAGAACCTATATGGATATTTTGATCAATTTCGGCTGCATTCAAATTAACTTGATGGACTTGCTTCAAATCATAGTAAATTCCGTAGCGTCGCTTTTCATCATAAATTAACCAACGCTGGTCTTGATAACGTGCTTTGAAATGCTTAGAGATTAAAGGCAGAACATTAAAATCTGGTCTTACTAATGATAAAAATAAACCATCCTTACACTTTTTAAAGCGAACAAATGCCTCCATTCGGTGCTTTTCACGACCAACTTGTTTAGCCCATTGTGCAAGCGCTAAAACATCACGATGACCGAAATTTTTTTCAACGGCGTATTGATGCTTAAAGATATAAATGGAATAATCAAATAGATGTTGGTATGCCACTTCCTGCTCAGACAAAAAAGTAAAATACCAATTACGTAAACTTGAAGCAGAAATTTTAGATTTTAAACCTTGCCAGACTCGTTCAGCTTGCTTTTCTTCACTGTAAACTCGGACTGACTCATCAAACAAATTCTGGTGAGCGTTTCCTTCAGTTTGAACTTTTACGTCGAACTCTTTGAATTGAAAAGCTCTAAAAACACAGCACAGCAACCCAGTCATGGTACCATCAAAAACATACACAGCCATTTAAAACCCAAATCCTAGTTGAGGTGACAGTTGTTTCACATATTTTGATTGCCCACTTTGTAAAATTTGCTGGCGGATCTGATGAGCGTGCTGTTCTCTTTTAAACTTAGGTGTATCAGCACATCGAATAAAATGTTGAGCACGATTATAAGCAACGCCTAAGCGCTTTAACTGATCGATATGAATTTTTCCAAAACGGCGAGCCTGTACAATTTTCTTAGCAGATCTCACACCAATGCCAGGAACACGTAAAATCATTTTATATTCAGCAGTATTAATATCCACTGGAAACTGCTCTGGATGTCTTAAAGCCCAACCTAATTTAGGATCAACCTCTAAATCTAAATTGGGATGTGCTTCATCCACAATTTCGTTGGCTTCAAATCCATAAAAACGCATTAACCAATCTGATTGATATAAGCGATTTTCTCGCAATAACGGCGGTGCAGAACCTACGGCAGGTAAAGCAGACTCTTCTGGATTGATAGGTATATATCCTGAGTAATACACCCGTTTTAATTTAAAATCTTTATAGTGCTTGTCAGCCATCAAGATTACATCACGATCTGTTTCGTGATGCGCACCGACCACCATTTGTGTTGTCTGACCAGCAGGCACAAATTTAGGAACCGACTTGATTAGTTTTCTCTCATCTTTCAATTCAATCAAACGGTCTCTCACAATACCTAAATCTTTCTGCACTTCTGCATGCGACTTTTCAGGTGCAAATTTCACTAAGCCTTCTTCTGTCGGCATTTCTAAGTTAATGCTCATCCGATCGACATACAGTCCAGCCTCATGAATAATTTCTTGCGAAGCGCCCGGAATAGTTTTGAGATGAATGTACCCATTAAAATTTTCTTCCAGTCTTAATTTTTTTACGACTTGAAGCATTCTCTCCATGGTGTAATCCGCGGATTTAAAAATTCCTGAACTTAAAAATAACCCTTCTATATAGTTTCGACGATAAAAATTAATGGTCAGATCTACCACTTCTTGGACGGTAAATGCTGCTCGCTTTACGTCATTTGAACGGCGAGAGACACAATACGCACAATCATAAATACAGACATTTGAGAATAAAATTTTTAATAATGAAACACAGCGACCATCTTCGGTATAACTATGGCAAATTCCGGAACCTGTATTACCAAGACCTTTATCTTTGTTCTTGCGGTTACTACCACTTGAGGAACAAGACACATCATATTTGGCAGCATCAGCTAAAATCTGTAATTTTTCACGGATACGATCAGACATATATGTAAGGGGAAACAATGAGATTTCGAATATTATAATTGTTTATTTATTCTACTAAATGTCGCTGATCATTCATGCGACACAGTTTGACGCTTTGCATTTTCGCACTAAATAATGAATATAATTTGATTCTCCGATCATGATTGTGCAAAGTGAAATTAAATCATGGAGCTTGATTATGTCTTTACTCGAACAATTATCCATTCAGCATCCCATTTTTTTGGCGCCAATGGCTGGGGTATCCACACCAGAACTGGCAGCTGAAGTATCCAATCAAGGTGGTTTAGGGTCTCTTGGTTTAGGTGCTGCCAGTATCGAAAGTGCTCGACAACAAATTTTTGCAACTCAAAAATTAACAGATTTACCCTTTCAGGTTAATTTCTTTTGCCACAAACCAGCTCAACTTGATTCTGAACGTAATCAAAACTGGATAAATTATCTAAAACCCCACTTTGATAACTTTAATACTGAACCACCCAAAGAATTAAAATGTATTTACCCCAGTTTTTTAGATAATGATGATTTTTTAGATTTAGTCTTAGAAACTCGACCTAAGGCGGTGAGTTTTCACTTTGGGATACCTCATGCACATCAAATAGCTGCCCTCAAAGAGGCTGGTATTATTACGATGGTATCAGCAACGAACTTAGCGGAAGCTAGAGCAATTGAAGACGCTGGGATTGATATCATCATTGCACAAGGTATTGAAGCGGGAGGACACCGTGGTATTTTTAATGAGCATTTTGACAGTGCAATCAAAACAGCAGATTTAATAAAATTACTTGTTCCTACCTGCAAGATACCTGTCGTAGCAGCTGGTGGAATCATGAATGGCTTTCAAGCTAAATATATGATGAATCTCGGAGCTTCAGCCGTACAACTCGGTACTGCATTTGTACAATGCAAGAGTTCAGCTGCAAATGCAGCTTATCGTAATGCATTATTAAGTAAGCCTTTAACTCAAATTACATCAAGCATCTCTGGGCGACCAGCGAGAGGGATAATCAACAGTTGGTCAACTCTCGTAGATTTACCTCAGCGTGAGTTAGTTGCTCCCTACCCTTATGCATATGATTTAGGTAAACAACTAAATGCAGCAGCATTAACCAACAAAGATGAAAGTTTTGGTGCATTCTGGGCAGGAAGTAATGTAAATCAAATCAGAGTTTTAGAAGCACCTGATTTAATCAATCAAATCATATTAGAAATTGATCAATATGATGCTTAAATAATCGATAAAACCCATACCGAACTGAAGTTTTTTTATTTACAATGAATTGTTAAATTATGTAGCGAAAAGTATGGGTTTTGTATTATTAGCACTTGTGGCGATTGGATTTGGAATAGACAGCTATTCACATGCTCAAGATAAAGATCAGTCCACTCAACATAATGTTGAGCAGTTAGATGCTCAAATTTTAAATTAAGATCAATAACAATCTCCTGAAGAGAAAAAATCGGATTCTCAAGTAAATTTACAACCTCTTGAATCTCAACAGTAGAATGTATGAATAACTTATCTCAGTTGAGTGCTGACATATAGAAACTCAACCTGATTTTAATAAATCCACAGATTCCACTTGAACATCACTCATAATTTGCCCTTCCGACAAAAGTAAATCGAAATAATTGGCTACGACCTTGGCTTGTTCCGCTGTACTTTCTACTTTGTAAATATTCTGACGAAATTCATTACTTGAGTGGAGACCTTTGGTGTACCACGCGATATGTTTACGTGCAATGCGACAGCCTGAATACTCACCGTAAAATTCATATAGCTCATTCAGATGTCCCAATAGAACTTCTTTCACTTCAGCAATCGATGGCGCTGCAAGTGGCTGTCCCGTTTTTAAATAATGAGCAATTTCTCTAAAAATCCATGGACGACCTTGTGCTGCTCGACCAATCATCACGGCATCAGCACCAGTATGATCTAATACATACTTGGCTTTTTCTGGGCTATCAATATCTCCATTTGCAATGACTGGAATAGAGATATTTTGCTTCACTTCTTTAATTAGATCATAACGTGCAGTATTTAAATACATATCTTCCCGTGTACGACCATGCAATGCTAAAGCTGCAATACCCGCTTGTTCTGCGCGCTTCGACACACGCATAATATTTTCATGTCCGTTTAAAAATCCTAAGCGCGTTTTAAGTGTTACAGGGACATCCACTGCCTCGACCACCGCATCTAAAATTCTGGCTACCAAGTCTTCATCCTGTAGCAGTGCAGAACCTGCTAATTTATTGCACACCTTTTTCGCTGGACAACCCATATTGATGTCAACGATTTGAGCACCATTTGACACTTGATATCGTGCAGCTTCAGCTAAATCCCGTGGGTCTGATCCTGCTATTTGTGCTGAAATTGGAGCAATTTCACCATCAAAGTTGGCTCGGTAGAGACTTTTCTTGCTCATACGCAGCGTTTTGTCAGAAGTCATCATTTCACTAACTGCATGTCCTGCACCAAAATATTTACACAAGGTTCTAAATGGTCGATCCGTTACACCTGCCATGGGTGCTACAAAAACAGGAGTTGTTTTTTCGCGATCAAATAAATCACGGATCACAGGATGTTGAGACATGAATAATACCAATGATGATGAAACAGTTTCAGAATGCTTAACTTTTTAAATCTGCACTCATTGAGAGATTGAAATTAGATACAAGCATTAAATTATATAACGTTTGAAACTAAAAATATGTTTTATCTCATTTTGCTTGAATGTTAATGGATGAACTTAAGCTCAACACTTAGATTTATATTTGAAGCATGCTGCCATTATCTTGTATACATATAAGTTCTCACAAATCGTGAATGAAATAGTATACTTCGCTAGAATCTTTATCCCTGATACTTTGCATTTATGAAAAATAGCTTTCGCTCTAATGTAATTTTTAAAGCCTGTAGTGTTGCTACATTAAGTTTATTCATGAGTGCTTGTGGTGACTCATCATGGTGGAACACACAAGATAAAACGATTGATGCAGAACAAATCTCAAAACTCATTCCTGGCCGCGTTAATAATCGTGGTTCATGGGCCGAGGATATTTATAAAATAACCGAGCAACTCGGTATACCCCAAACGAAAGAAAATGTGTGTACCATTATTGCTGTAGTCGATCAAGAATCTAATTTTGTTGCAGATCCCCATGTACCCGGACTAGGTGCCAAAGCAGTTAAAGAAATTGAAGATCGTTTAGATGAAAAATTTAAAGATAAATTAGGAGATAGTATCGGAGGCACCGTTGCGGGGTATTTCCAAGAAGTCTTAAAAAATCAACCAACACCTGAAGACAATTATCTAAAACAAATGCGAAAAGTCTCCACCGAACGAGAATTAGATGAATTGTATCGTGAGATTTTTGCTCACATGGCAAAACACTACCATGTCAGTGCACTCACTGGTGCAGCTAAACTCGTTGGTCAAGATATTGGTGAAAAACTAAATCCCATTACCACTTTAGGCTCTATGCAAGTTCATATTAGCTATGCAAAAGATCATAAGCGCCAAGGTGGAAGTATCGCAGATCTAAGATCAGACCTTTATAGTCAATATGGCGGACTCTATTATGGTATTCACCGCCTGATGATGTATCCAGCAGATTATGATCAACCCATATATCGCTTTGCAGACTACAATTCAGGCATGTATTCAAGTCGTAACGCCGCTTTCCAAAGCATGCTCAATGAATTAACAGCAGCGGAGTTAACGCTTGATGGAGACTTATTACTGTACAATAAAAATGGCAATCCAAAAGCTGAAAAGAGTCAATCTGAACAAGAACTTATCAATGTATTTGCCGCAAATAATGTATTTATTACACCTCGTCAAATTCGAGCTGATTTAAAGAAAGAAAAAGAGAAAAAGTTTGAAGATACGCAAACCTATAAAGCTGTGACTGAGCTTTACGAAAAGAAAATTGGAAAAGAAAAATTTTATGCCATTATGCCTGAAGTGGTTATTTCAGGTCCTAAGCTTAGTCGCGACTACAATACCAACTGGTTTGCTACGCGAGTTAACGGTCGATATCAAACATGTATGCAGAAAGCAAAAAGAATCAAAACCTAGCGTTATTTGATTTTGATGGAACACTGTGTGAAAAAGATAGTTTTACGAGCTTTATCTTTTACGCCTTATCAAAACGACATATTGTTAAGCAAGGACTAAAAACCCTGCCTTGGATTCAAGCCTATTTTTTAAATATTTACCCCGCGCACGCAATGCGCCCTAAGCTATTCAAGGCAATGTTTACTGGATTTTCTAGGTCTGATGCAGATCCGATTGCACTTGAATACGCCCATTCATTACAACAACACTTAAACTCACCCATTTATGAACAATTGATCAAGCATCAACTCCGTGGTGACCGCATTGCGATTGTCTCTGCATCCATTGATATTTATTTAAAACCCATTTCTCAGATTTTAAATGTAGATTTGATTTGTACTGAAACTGAAGTGCTCAATCAGTTTTATACGGGTCATTATTCTTCTCCTGATTGTAGTGGCGAAGAAAAAAGACAGCGCATACTCAAGCAATATGATGTAGACCAATTTCAATCAATTTATGCTTATGGAAATTCTTATGAGGATCAAGCGATGTTGGATATGGCTGATTATCCTTATATGGTCGGATCATCTCATCAATTACCCGATCTTGACCCACAAAAAAAGCTCGCCTAAGCGAGCTTTTATTAAATAAGAAATTAATAGATCGCCATATGATTGCGATGGATCATTTCTAATGAACGTGCTTCACCTAGAACTTGGTGTACCTTATCTGAGGGTAAGCCTTTGACAATTTCAGCGCTACGTGAACTAAAGTTGACACGACCAACTGCGACGCGATGCCGTTGCTGATCCACACACTCCACCACATCACCACGCTCGAAATGCCCTTCAACTGCTTTCACACCTACAGGCAATAAACTCCGATGATTTTCTTTGATCGCTTTCACAGCACCATCATCAATCACCAATCGCCCTGCAGTCTGCAAATGCGCAGCTAACCATTGTTGGTGAGCAGTGATTCGATCATTATCAGTGATAAACAACGTACCTAGCATCTCACCCGACATTAATCGAGTTAACACATGATTACTGTCTCCACTGGCAATCAGTGTAGGACATCCTGATTTCGCAGCTAAACGAGCAGCACGTACTTTGGTCAGCATTCCACCTCGACCAAACTTACCACCACCACCTGCCATATCAAACAAACTTTCATCTAATGCGCGAACTGTATGAAACAACTTCGCATTAGGATTTGAGCGAGGATCTGAATCAAACATCCCCTCTTGGTCTGTCAAAATAATCAATAAATCAGCATGAACTTGGCCTGCAACCATTGCAGCTAAAGTATCATTGTCTCCGAATCGAATCTCATCAGTAGATACAGTGTCATTTTCATTAATCACTGGAATCACTTTCCAATCGATTAAATGTTGTAAAGCATCACAAGAATTCAAATAACGGCGACGGTCAGCCAAGTCATCATGAGTCAATAAAACTTGTGCAGACTGAATATTGTGATTCAACAATACACTAGACCAAGTTTGTATCAGCCCCATTTGACCAATGGCAGCACAAGCTTGAAGACTGGGTAGATCCGTGGGTCGATTCTCAAGTTTCATTCGAACCATACCTTCAGCCACAGCACCGGAAGACACAAGAATAATCTCATGCCCTGCATTGTGTAGATCTGCAATTTGCCCCGCCCAATGCGAGATTGCATCTATATCTAAACCTTTTCCGTTTGCTGTGAGTAAAGATGATCCGATTTTAACAACGATTCTTTTGCAACCCTTGAGCTGACGTTGCCCATCTACCACTTCTATCATCTTGTCCTCTGTCTCTTATATAAAGAGATTAACGTACGTAGTACACTTCCATTTCGCCATCATCTTCATCATCGTCAAAATCGTCATCCTCTTGACTGGCAAGACGTTGTTTACGACGCATTTCACGATAAGCCTCTTTAGCTGCAATGGTTTGTTCACGTGTTTCAGCTTCAAGCTGATCACGGAATGCTTGCATTTCTGCTGCATACTCTGGATCTTCAACTTCGCGTTCGCGCTGTTGTTCAATTTGATCCATTAAATAATAAACGACTTCTTTGGTTCCCTCAGACATCAAGCCTGAAGTCTTAAATACTGGACCCTCCCATTTCAACTCTTCAAGGATGTGATTGCACCACTCATCTCTTGAGTCTTCAGGCAACTGATCTACTTTATTTAAAACCAACACCACTGGGAGTTTTGACAATGTTGGAGAGAACTTTAAAAGTTCATTTAAAATTGCCTTAGCATTATAAGCTGGATCTGATCCATCAATTGGCTGTACATCCACGATATGTAGAAGAATACGAGTACGCGCCAAATGTTTTAAGAAGCGAATACCAAGACCTGCACCTTCTGCAGCACCTTCGATCAAACCTGGAATATCAGCCATTACAAATGAACGGTGACGATCTGCATCTACAACACCAAGATTAGGTACCATAGTTGTAAATGGGTAATCTGCTACTTTTGGTTTTGCTGCAGAGACAGCACGAATAAATGTTGATTTGCCCGCATTTGGCATACCTAATAAGCCAACATCTGCCAAAACTTTCAGCTCTAGGCGAATTTCGCGGAACTCACCTTTGTTGCCATGTGTACATTTACGTGGAGAACGGTTCGTTGATGACTTAAAGTGAGTGTTACCTAAACCACCGTCACCACCTTGAGCAACAAGAACACGTTGACCATTTTCAATTAAATCACCAATGATGTCGCCAGACTCAGTATCTACAATTGTTGTTCCTACTGGAACATATAGTGTTACGGATTCACCACCGCGACCTGCACAGTTTGCGCCAGCACCATTTTTACCACGTTCAGCACGAAATCTACGGGTATAACGATAATCTACAAGCGTACTGGTGTTGTCATCAGCTTGAATATATACGCTGCCACCACGACCACCATCACCACCATCTGGACCACCAAATGGTACGAATTTTTCACGGCGAAAACTGGCTACGCCATTGCCACCGTCGCCAGCCTCTACGGTAATGACTGCTTCATCAACAAAGCGCATAATGCCAATCCTCTAAAAACTTTAAAACCGCCTATTCTGCCATATTTTAAAGTATTTCTCGACTATATTTATGCTGGTTGAGAATAAGTTAGCGACTTTTTTCATAAATTGAGTCTTTAATATTTTGGTGTATCACTGCATTAAATTTGATTTATTCATTACTCATTGTTTTATCAAATAACATCATTGGTTTTATTTATTTCTGAAACCACAAAATAATGCCTATAGTGCATTAAATTGCACTCTAAGATTTTGACATGGATCGCTCTGCTACCCCTTTATCCTCACAATTCGTGCTTATTATGGCTTTGGCCTGTGGTGTCTGTGCAGGTTCAGCCTATTTCAATCAACCACTGATTTATTCAATCGAAAGAAGTTTAGAAATTTCGACCAGCCAAGCTGGATTTACCGTGGTTATCGCTCAAGTGGGTTATATGCTCGGACTCATGCTTTTGGTACCCCTTGGAGATTTTTTTAATAAACGAAAACTCATTGTGAGTTTAATGATATTTGCGGCAATTTCGCAGATCCTTTTGTCTTTCAGCTCAGATATTAGCACTTTATATATCTTTACCCTTTGTGCAACATTTGGAGCCATATCAGCACAAGTATTAATTCCATTTGCTTCTTCCATTAGCCCACCGGAATTAAGCTCGGCAGTTGTAGGTAAACTCATGAGCGGATTGGTCATGGGGATTATTTTATCTAGGACATTTGCCGGCTTTGTTTCAACTTATTGGTCTTGGGAAGGCGTTTATTTCATTAGTGGTATTTTGACTTTATGTTTTGCATGTTTAATGTGGAAAAAACTCCCCAACACTCAACCTGCTTCGCATTTACAAGTCACCGATATTTACAAATCACTTTGGAGCATCGCAAAGCATAATCCGCATCTCATACGCCGTGCCTGCGCGGGTGCCCTAGGATTTGGCATTCTCTCAATGGTGTTTACATCGATGACTTTTGTTTTAGGGAGTGCCCCATATCAATTTACTGATTTTCAAATTGGTCTATTTGGTCTGCTAGGTATTATCGGAATTTATTCCTCGAGTTGGTCTGGTAAAACAGTTGGCAAAGGGAAAGAAGAATTTGTCGCTCAATTATGTATCACCTTGATGCTGTTCTCTTGTATTCCATTATATTTCGCGCAACAGAACATCTTCATTTATGCACTTGGCGTATTGATGAGCTATTTTGGTCTCACTGCATTTCATGTTTTAAATCAAAATCTAGTTTATCGTATTGATGGTCAAGCACGCTCACGAATTAATGCTGTCTATATGACCATTTACTTTTCAGGCGCTGCATTAGGTTCTTTAGGTGCTGTCTATGCTTGGGAACATTATGCATGGATTGGTTGCGTTGCTTTGGGACTGTTTTTCTCAATTTTAATTTTATGTATTGATCGTTATGATTTTAAGATCATGAAAACCATATAAACATCTCGCTCAGTACACACTTTAAACTGAGCGATAACGAAATGATGAAATATAACTATCGCGTAATAATTGCCTTACTTTCCAAAATCTCGGGTAAATTTCGCTCAATCCAATGGATCAACTCATTTAATTTCATCGCTGCATTTGAACCCAATACAGTGAGTTGATACTCCACCTTTGGAGGAACTACTGGATAGACAGTGCGCAAAATAAAACCATCTTTTTCTAAGGTTTTTAGTGTCTGAGCCAACATTTTTTCGCTCACCCCCTCAATTCTTTGTTTTAGCTCACTAAAACGATGCACACCATCACTCAAGCAACTTAGGACGAGAACTGACCATTTACTGGTGAGATGCTCCAAAATTTCACGAGAAGGACATTCACTGGATAAAACTTGACCTAATAAATCACTATGCGCATATGTATTCATCATTTTTCTCTTAACAGTTAATAACTTACTTTTAGGTACGTACTTTCATTAAGTAAGTTAACAGATTAATATGCCTTCATCAAGTTTATTTTTTAGCCACAATGAGAGGAAATTAAAATGAAAATTGCGATTACAGGTGCAACTGGTGAATTAGGTCGTTTAGTTGTTCAAGAACTTAAAAAACTTCATAGCAAGCATGAAATTATTGCTTTGGTTCGCAACCCAGAAAAAGCTAAAATTTTATTTTCTGAAGATATTCAAGTACGCAAATTTGATTATGATCAGCCAGATGATCTCGCAAATTCCCTTCAGGATATTGATAAACTCCTGCTCATTTCTGCCAATGAAATTGGTCGTCGCACTCCACAACACAAGGCTGTTATTGATGCTGCAATTAAAGCTAGAGTTCCTCACTTAATCTATACCAGCTTACTGAACGCAGATCATTCTCCGCTTGGCTTAGCCAATGAACATCGAGAAACGGAAAAATTAATACGTGAAAGTTCTATTACCTACACCTTTTTAAGAAATAATTGGTATAGCGAAAACTATTTATCTGCGCTCACCCATCAAATCGAGACAGGCATTGTGTACGGAGCGGCTCAAGATGGTTTAATTAGTTCAGCTTCTCGTTTGGATTATGCCACTGCTGCAGCTCAAGTATTAAATGATGAATCCACTCAACATTTCAATAAAGTTTACGAGCTTGCTGGTAGCGAAAGCTTTAGCTTAAATGATTTTGCGACCTTACTTTCTGAGTTTTCACAACAGCCTGTGAAATATCAAAACTTATCTCCAGAAGATTATCGTCAAGGATTAATTCAAGCTGGTTTACCACTAGGTCTCATTGACGTCATTGTAGATGCAGATCTTCACACCGCCCATGGTGCGATGTACAGTGAACACAAAGATCTTGAACATTTAATTGGTCGAAAAACCACATCGATTCGTGAAAGCATTCAGCAAGCCCTGAATGCTTAGAGGATAGACTCCCCTTAAAGGGGAGTTTTTACTTTTTAATATTGCGCAGAGGTAAATCCAAGTTCATATCTAAATTCGCCTTTGTTTCTCGCTCCAAGTTATACATTGTTGCTCTAAAACTAGATACATCCTTCATCAAAATTGGATCATTTAAATGCAATACCGGTTTGAAAACATGATCAATATCCACATCAAGCTGCTCATGCAAATCTAAATAGACAGGACCATCAAAATCAATCGTAATCGGAACCTGATAAGTACGCTTTAAATGAAATGGAACTTCAAGCTGAATAGGCAAATCTAAATTTAACGGAAATTTAGGTAAAAGTCGTGTTTTATACACCAAATCTGTTGTTGCACTAATTGGAATCGTTTGATCGATTTTTACTTTCGTTTGATAATCCACACTCACAGAAACAGGGACTTCGACTTTAAACTTGAGATTGGTTTTGTATTTACCCTGCAAATCTAAATCAATATTTTCCTGCACTTTAATTTGTGTATTTAGCGCACCAATCGCTTGTACCTCAAGATAATTCCCAACATCAATTTTTGTCGGCAATGATTCTGATAATTGTACACTTGCATTCTTCGCAGTGACTTGAATGGATGCTTGAATATTGAGATATAGCCAAAAACCTACGGCGACAATGCTTGCCACGATAATAAACAAGAGCGAACCATATCCCACGATTTTTTTAGCACTCATGCTTCTCGAGCTCACTGGGCTTTCACCGATTCAGCAGATTGATCATCCTTCTGAACTTTAATGGGTGATGCTGCTTCCACTTTTTGATTTTTTTGTAATGTTAAGGTATTGAGTGGGATAACCAACTCACCTTTTTGTATTTTAATTGGCAAAGTATTTTGTACGTTGACTGAAGCCTCTAACGCAGTTTTAATTGGTGCATTCAAATGACCTTGTACTGGTATATCCACATCTAAATCCTTATTTAATGGGATGCGTAGATTCTCTTTTAAATCCGCTTGAACAGGTGCTTGAAATTTCAAGTGAACCATTTGATCTAAGGGAACATCCATTTCAACAGGTACATCAAGTTTAATTGGAATCGTCCCTTTCAATGGCAGTGTAATATCTTTGCCCAAAATGCGAACCTTAACTTTAGTATCTACTGCTAAATTTTGATCCACAATCAAATTTTCACGGACTGGAATAACCGTTTTAATTGGTACTTGATTGTCGAAATGAACCATAGGATTCAATGTTTGTTGTACAGGAATAGAAAGATTTTCACGTATAGGAATGGTCGTTTTCACACGACCTGTCACATTCACATCCAAAGCATCATGGATTTGAACTTTCGCTTGCAATGGCTCTTGAAGATCAATATTCACGGCTTGATCTTCAAGTGGAATGTAAATTTTAAAATGTTGAAAAACCCATAAGGCAATTGCTATACCACTCGCGGCAGCCAAAGCAATCAGCACGAAGCCAATGACAAGATATTTGATGCGCAAAAATATAATCCTTTAACACTTATTTTTTTAATCACCTGCTCACAATCCATATTTTATGTGAACAAATACACAATTTTTCAATATTAAACCACTTATTTTGAAGAAACCATATTGCTCTAAAGTCTTAATTACGTAAATTTAGGCAAATAAAAAAGAGCCTCGAAAGAGGCTCTTTTTATGTCTTACAAATTATGCATTTGTTTCAGCAGGAACTTTTGGATAGCTTACGCCGCCCATTTGTTCAGCAATACGCAGAACTTGGCAGCTATAACCTACTTCGTTGTCGTACCATACATATGCTGTTAAACGGTTACCAGACGTAATTGTTGCTTGCGCATCAAAAACACCTGCAGTGCGTGAACCGATAAAGTCAGATGATACAACTTCAGTAGAGTTTGTATAACCAATTTGACCTTGTAGATTAGAGTTGATAGAAATTTGACGAATATATTCGTTCACTTCATCACGATCAACTTCTTTATCTAAAGTCAGATTAAGGATTGCTAAAGACACGTTAGGTGTTGGAACACGTACAGAGTTACCAGTTAATTTGCCTTTAAGCGCTGGAAGTGCTTTAGCAACTGCTTTAGCAGCACCCGTTTCAGTGATCACCATGTTCAACGTTGCAGCACGGCCACGACGGTCAGCTTTATGGTAGTTGTCGATCAAGTTTTGGTCATTCGTGAATGAGTGAACTGTTTCAACGTGACCATTAATCACTGTATATTTGTCATGAAGTACTTTCAACGTCGGTGTAATCGCGTTTGTAGTACAGCTTGCAGCAGAGATGATTGTATCTTCATCAAGAATGTCAGCTTGGTTAACACCAAACACAACGTTCTTCATATCACCTTTACCAGGTGCAGTTAAAATTACACGTGCAGCGCCTGGGCATTTAAGGTGCTGAGCAAGACCTTCAGCGTCACGCCATTTACCAGTGTTATCAATCACCAATGCATTTTCAATACCATATGCAGTGTAATCCACTTCTGATGGATTAGATGCATAGATCACTTTGATGAATTGACCATTCGCAATAATTGCTTCGTTCTCTTCATCTACAGAAATCGTACCTGCAAATGGACCATGAATAGAGTCACGACGAAGTAAAGAAGCACGTTTCTCTAAATCACCATCAGATGATTTACGAACAACAATCGCTTTAAGATTTAGACCACGACCAAGACCAGACTGACCAATCATAAGACGTGCAAGGATACGACCAATACGACCAAAACCATAAAGCACAACATCTTTATGCTCAACAGATGCAGCATTGCCTTGTAGTGATTTAACAGCGTCAGCAACGAATGCATCTACATCGCCACCTTTTGCTTTAAATTCTACAGCAAGTTTGCCTAAATCGATTTCAGCTGTGCCGATATTTTGTACTTTAACCAATGCTTCGAGGATTGGGAAAGTATCTACAGCAGAAAGTTCAACGTCTAAAACACGTGTACGACGATGAGCTTTAAGAATTTGGATAACCGAGCGGTTAATTAAAGAGCGACCGTATACTGTAGCTACGATGTTTTTTTCACGGTATAACTGACCAACAAGGGCAATCATACGTTCCGCGAGTTCTTCACGGTTTTTCCAGCGACCTTGGTGCTCTGCATGTAGGGCAACGATAGTGTCTTTGCTCACAGATACGTCCTCTAATTAATTGTAAATCTAAGCATAAATTTCAAAACCCCATAATTGTAAAGGAATTAACTCAGAGTTGAAATGAAAACTCGTTTTATTTTTTACTAAAGCAATTTTCTCTTTGTAAAAAATATATTTTAGCAATTGAATTACAATATAATTTTTTGAGTAAATGATTTCATTTAGATATCAAATACTGATCATTAAGCCTACAAATCCAATTTCGTCACTGAGTTACAGCCTGTTCAACTAAATACTGGTGAAGCCGAAATATCCTGACTCAACATCATATTTAAATCTTCTAAATTAAAATCTTCTAAGTTTTCTGGGAGTTTGACCAATACTGGAAGCTTAGTTAAACCATTTTGCCCCGAAGGGAATGCATAATGTCGTTCAAACTCACTTGTAGCTGAAAAACTTTCAAATTCAATAAATACACTATATTTTCGATAGTTTTTAGGCACACTTAAAATATCTAGATAAGCCTGCTTCTTGATTTTCACCATGGCCAATGAAGTTTGTTGAAGTTCTTTTTCTAACTTTTCTCCAGCCACCATTCTTTTTAAAAATGAGCCTTGAACTTCAGCATAATCTCGTTTCAAACGCATCGTATGAGACAGCATTTCTCGGTAATCTTGAATATGTTGGCTTAAATCTTCTTGTAATGCATTTAACGGTTTCTTGGAGCGCTCATGCATGACTCCACGCTCATACATATTCAATGGTACAAATATTTCATCTTTACGCTTTTCAAGTAGTTTTAAATAGGCTAACAACTTGTATTCAAACAATTGGACTGAGGAATTAAAAAATAATGAAGGCTGTTGTTTAAAATCTTTATAATTCGCCAGAATATCTGAAAATATGCGATGCACACTTTTAAACAGATACTCATATTCTTCAATATGTGATAAATGCTGTTCTAAAGCCACCACGAGAGGTTGTAGCAATTCGACAGTCAATGCTTGCTCAATCTTCCGTAAATGCTGTTTGGCTACAAAATCACTATTACTTCCAGCCATCCCTAAATTTTGTGTCAAAAGCGGTAATATCTTCTGTTCAGCAACATCTTCAAATTCTTGCACAATTTGAATGACATCTTTATGCACTTGATGCTGAATAGTAACCATCATCTGCACGTGTTCCATAAACTGTTTGATATACCCCTCTTCATTGTAACGGCGCATATCCAAAACCAACCCATTGAGATAAATTTGCTGGTTGTATTCCATTCGATCTTCAAATAAAAAACGACGGATCGAAAATGGATTTTGTTCAAACTGACTGGTTGGTGCGATGACGAATAGAAATTCAGAGGTTTTAACAATATCAAAGTGTCGAATGGACTGTTCTTTCAGCAACCATTGTGCAAAAAAAGGATGCTCCATGATCGATGAGCTTCTAGGTAGAAGGGGTTTAAACCAATACCCCAATAATTGTTGCTTAATAAATACTTCTATCATAAAGCTCTTAATCTGAGCTGAAGTTAACTGACGAGCTCCAACTGGTGTTTCAAGATTTAATTCACGAATTAACTTAGCAACATCTTGCAAAAAAACCCGACGCATTAACATTTTTTCGCGTTGTAATTTTAAATTGTCCTCAACAGCAATCTGGTCAATTTGATACAGCGCATTTTCCAAATAGTCCGCCACTTGTACGCAATCCGTCATCTCCTTCAACCATTGGATAGATTGACATAACTTTGCTGCAATAGAGCGCATTCTTTCACTAGAAAAACTGTGCTTTAAAATTCCCAGCGACGTCGTGACTTTATATTCGAACGTGTTATTCACACGATTCCAAAATATATCTTTAGGTTTTAGAATTTGACGATCAATTTCTTCGCGAACATCACTATCAGAATGTTGAAATATACGCTCTATGAGTCTTTGCCAGTTTAAATCCAGACTAGGCTCCATCTGTAATAATGCTGCTCTTGTTTGGTACTGAATCATGATTGTTAAATTAGAATTATTATTGATTTAATAAATTTATCACATTTTTATATTTTAGTTAATTGTGTCACAAATATTTTTAAAGAATAAGTAATTATTCTTATCATTCAGTCAAAAACTCTTATGTACAACTCATCCTTATGTAATGATATGAAACTTAGTGCTCATCATTTTGGGCTAGACGCGATTGTAGTTTCTTATGTTGATATTGAAGTAACTTTTCAGTTCTTCTTTGACGATAGAGATAAATTGCACCCTCCAAAATAAGGAGCAATACAGCAAACCAAATTGGAATATAAGTCAACCATTCTCCTGCTTCCACGCGTTCACCCATTGCCATTGATGCTCCTGCCAACAAAATCGGCTCTAAATAACTCAATAACCCAAAAATCACAAATGGAAGATATCTGCTCGCCAAGATGTAACTTCCAAGCCCTAAGGCACTTAAGCAACCTAGACCTAGTACGGCTAAAATGAGATATTTAAACTCAATAATCAGGGGCAATGTGTTTGAATAAAAAAATGCTAGAAAAATAGCAACTGGAATCACCAGCAATAAATCCCACCAGAATCCACCTAAATGATCTGTTCCAAATTTTCTTCTTAAAAAAAAGTAGATCGGATAAGCCACAGCAACATACATGGTCTCCCATGCCACAGTACCGATGCGCCAGATTTCATGGCTGACACCAAGAATTGCAAAAAACACAGCTGCAATTTGCCACTTTGAGAGCTTTTCTTTGTAAAGAACGCAACCAAAGAGAACCATCACCAGAGGCAACAAAAAATATCCTAAAGAAACCTCAAGCCCCCGACCATTGATTGGCCCCCACAAAAATAACCAGAGTTGAGTTGTACACAAAAATGAACTGATCAAGAGCCAAATTAAAATAGATGGTTGTTTGCAAATTTTATTATAAATTTCTCGAACATATTTTAGATCACCCGACCACCACATAAACAGCGTTAAGAAAGGTAACGTGGCTAACATTCGCCAAGCAAAGGTTTGCTCGCTGTCTAGTGGTCTAAGAAAATACGTATAAAAATATAGCACCCCAAATGTCACTGATGCCATAACTGACAATGCTATACCTTTTAACATATCTGAACCTAAATTTTACCAAACGATATTATAGCTAGAATTCGTAGCAATAGATGTTGATGCATAAAAAAACCACGCCTTAGCGTGGTTCTCATCATTTTCAACATTATTTTGTTGAACCAGGTGCTTGACCCGTTTGCTTTGTACGTATCACATCGCTTAAGTCATAACCAACGGATTTAGCATAATCAAGATACTCATTCACAACTGCTTGATCAGGATTATGCGTGCGAGAAAGCACCCACATATACTTACGTTTAGGCTCACCCACAAGTACAGTTTGATAATCCTCATCCAGTTTCAGCACCCAATAATCTCCACGACCAACTGGTAACCATCGAATAGCACTCGGCAAGAAACTAACTTTCAATTTTGTATTAAATGGCTGATTTTGTACAAATGCCTCACCCACTGACTGAGTAACTTTACCGTCAGCAGTAAAACAACGGTTATCAACATTGACATTACCATTTTCATTTAATGTATATGTCGCAGTCACATCACGATCACACTTGTTTTGGAAATAAAGTGGCTTACGTGCTACTTCATACCAAACACCTAAGTATTTATCGAGTTCAACTTTTTCAACAGTATTGAGTGGCTTGTCCTGAGCATAAACCATCGTTGCTGCCCCTAAACCAACCAATAAGGCACCACCCAATACAATCTTGCTAACATTGAAACCAGCAGATGGGAGATTCTTGATCATCTAAATAACCCCTATTTATTGAATTTGTTTGTGAGTATTCATTTACTCTTCAACAATAACGGTTATTTTTCGGCTTAATGTTACGTTATGTGATGATTTTACAGTGTTTTCTGTAAATTAAATCACTGAATTAACTGTGCTTTTAAACGCACGATCTCATCACGGAAACGCGCTGCTTGCTCAAACTGAAGCTCTTTCGAAGCTTTGAGCATTTCCTTCTCCAATTTAGCCAAATGTTTTGCCAATAGTTTTGGATCGGAAACTATATGGCGCTCATCCGCACTTAATGCACGTGCTTGTCCTGATACATTCTCATCAATTGACTCATCATCATACACTTCACCAGTATCAATTTCTTTGATGACTTGGCGGACTGCTGAACGCGGAGTGATGCCATGTTCTAAGTTAAAATTAATTTGTTTGGTACGGCGACGCTCCGTTTCATCAATTGCTTTTTGCATTGAATCCGTAATCCGATCTGCATATAAAATAGCCTTTCCTTCAACATTTCGAGCAGCACGACCAATGGTTTGGATAAGTGAACGTTCTGAGCGTAAAAAGCCTTCTTTGTCGGCATCTAAAATTGCGACTAAAGATACCTCAGGCATGTCTAAACCTTCACGGAGTAAGTTAATTCCAATCAATGCATCGTAGACACCTGTTCGTAATTCATGAATGATCTTCACACGTTCAACAGTATCGATATCAGAGTGTAAATAAGCCACTTTGATCCCGTACTCTTTTAAATATGACGTCAAATCTTCAGCCATGCGTTTGGTTAACGTTGTGACCAAGACACGTTCATTTTTGTCTTTACGTTGATTAATCTCCGAAAGGACATCGTCCACCTGAGTTAATACTGGACGAATTTCAATGACGGGATCAATCAATCCTGTTGGACGCACCACCTGCTCGGCAATTTGTTCTGATTTTTCTAATTCATAATTGGCAGGCGTCGCACTGACATAAATTGTAGTAGGAATAATACGTTCCCACTCTTCAAACTTCATTGGTCGATTATCCAGTGCACTTGGTAAGCGGAAACCATAATTCACTAGATTTTCTTTACGTGATCGATCGCCTTTATACATCGCACCAATTTGAGGAACCGTAACATGCGATTCATCAATAATAAGTAATGCATCCTCAGGCAGGTAGTCGAAAAGCGTTGGCGGGGCCTCTCCAGCTGGTCGACCTGATAAATGTCTCGAGTAATTCTCAATACCATTGGTATAACCAAGCTGTTGCATCATCTCAAGGTCATATCGAGTACGCTGTTCAATACGTTGAGCTTCAAGCAATTTATCTTCAGCTCTGAAATATGCCAAGCGCTCTTTGAGTTCTTCACGAATCGTTTCGATGGCACGCTGTAAGTTATCTTTAGGCGTCACATAGTGACTTTTTGGATAAATCGTGATTCGTGGAACTTTACGAATCATTTTTCCAGTCAAAGGATCAAACCAGCGGATCGAATCCACTTCATCATCAAATAGCTCAATCCGCACTGCATTTTGTTCTGACTCTGCGGGGAAAATATCAAGAATTTCTCCACGAATTCGATAAGTACCTCGTAAAAATTCGAGTTCATTACGCGTATATTGCATTTCTACCAATCGACGAATCAACTCATCACGGCTGACTCGATCACCTGTCACAATATGTAAGAGCATATTCATATATGCGTTAGGATCACCTAAACCATAAATGGCGGACACCGAAGCAACGATAATGGCATCCTTACGCTCAAGCAAAGCACGCGTTGCGGACAACCGCATCTGATCGATGTGATCATTAATAGCAGAATCCTTCTCAATAAAAGTATCAGATGACGGAACGTATGCTTCTGGCTGATAGTAATCGTAATAACTTACAAAATACTCAACAGCATTATGTGGAAAAAAAGCTTTAAATTCTCCATAGAGTTGAGCCGCAAGGGTTTTATTGTGTGCCATTACAATAGTAGGACGTTGTAATTGCATAATCACATTCGCCATCGTATAGGTCTTACCAGAGCCTGTTACCCCTAATAGCAATTGATCCTTAAAACCTTGATGTACTCCTTTAACAAGTTTCTCAATCGCTTGAGGTTGATCTCCTGCAGGCTCGTAATTAGTTACTAATTCAAATGGACGACTGTCACTCACTCGATAATTCTCGCTATACAGATGAAGAAAATATGCAATAACACTGGTAATGCATGGCTTGCTTGCTCAAATCTTTATGATTTACTCATCTGATGATGAGGGTGAAAACCATAAATTCAATCAATTTTACTTGACCCTTACAGCAATCAATTGCACCATGAACTTAAATTGCATGTTGATGTAAAAAACTATGACTTACCAATATCACGATGAAACGATTATCAACAGTTTAAATGAAGATACAGTATTTGTATTTGGTAGTAATTTAGCAGGCACGCATGCAGGTGGTGCTGCAAAAATTGCACTTCAACATTTCGGTGCGGTTAAAGGTGCTGGCCGCGGCTGGGCTGGACAGAGCTATGCAATACCTACCATGAATGAGCATTTGCAACAAATGCCTCTATCCCAGATTGAACACTACATCAATGATTTTAAGATCTATACAAAAAACCACCCCAAGATTAAGTATTTTATTACAGCCGTTGGTTGTGGTGTAGCAGGTTACAAAGTTGCTGAAATAGCCCCCATGTTCAAAGGTATATCAAAAAATGTGATTTTCCCGATTTCGTTTAAACCTTTCGTTGAACGAACCTTTCCTAAATTAAGCCAACCTTTATTACATGCCATTTTTTCTTCTGAACTACTGTTCGCGGATTCTTTAGAAACGGCATTTGAGCAACTTAATTTAAATGAATCTGAAAAGAAACTAGCGAATATTTTGATCGAAACGCCGATGTTCCCCGTAGACAGTAATGGACGTGAACGCATCTTTGAAATCGAAGATATTCTCTACCACCTAAAAGATCAAACCTTCCAATATGAACCTAAGTCCGATCGTGCATTTATGATGGGTGGTGTGGTATTGGCCTTACTTGAACTCTACCAAATGAATGAACAAGATTTTGTTGATGTTTGGCAAGGGCTTAAGTCAATTTCTGCGCCAAAACCTGAGCATCGAGCAAAAAAATCAGTTTAATAAGATGTTGATTTTATAAGATTCATTCACTTATATTGTATAAATGAATGAATTTTAAACACCAAGGCTCGCATCTATGGATCATTTAGATCTGACCATCTTTGATTTATCTCCAATTGCGATGTGGCTACAAGACTTCAGCGGTGTTAAACAAATTTTTGAACAATGGACTGCTGAAGGTATTGAAGATATTGAAGCATATTTGATGGAGGATCACAGTCGTCTCCACCTTTGCTTGAGTACGATTCATACCTTACGTGTTAACCAAAGTACGCTTAAACTGTATGAAGCAAAAAACTTAGAAGAAATTTTAGAAAGTTTTCAGAAGTTCCTTCATCCTGAAGTCAGCACTTTCCAAATCCAATTTTTTGTATCACTTTGGAAGAATACTGAACATCATATTCCAGTGATCAATTATACGACCAATGGAAAGCGTTTAGATGTTCAATTACGCGGTATGAAATTAAAAGGTTATGAGGATAATTGGAAATGCCTACTCATGACCACCGAAGATATTTCCCAATATCAAAAAGCACGTCATTTTGCCGAATCTTTATTTACTT
The DNA here is from genome assembly GCF_056784015.1 of Acinetobacter sp. ANC_7655. NCBI lineage: Bacteria > Pseudomonadati > Pseudomonadota > Gammaproteobacteria > Moraxellales > Moraxellaceae > Acinetobacter > Acinetobacter sp. ANC_7655. The sequence goes on from NZ_JBWYJB010000004.1 coordinate 27,424, forward strand.
ATAATCCAACAGCACTATGGATCATGGATTTTAGCCAAATTAAAAAAAGATTTGAGCTGCTCCGTATGCAAAACATTGAGAATTTAGACCAACACATTCATCAACATCCAGAATTTGTTGTGGAATGCTTTGAGCAAATAAATTTCATTGATGTCAATGAAGCGGCGCTCAAACTTTTTGCTGTGAAAGATAAATCTCAATTTTTACATCATTCTCATGATTTATTTGATATTAAACGTTTGGAAAATTTTAAAAGCCAGTTACTACAATTGTGGAATCATGAAGAATATCAACAGCGAGAAAGTAGTTTCTACAACGCGAATGGAGAACAAATCTTCGTTTTAGAACAATTAAATATTTTTCCACATAATTTAGATGATTGGGCGGTGATACAAGTCGCCCTTACAGATATCACTGAGCGAAAAAAATTAGAAAATCACTTACATTATTTGGGTCAACATGACATTTTAACGGATTTACATAACAGAACTTATTTTAATGAAGAAATTGAACGGATTGAGCAACTTGATCTCTATCCAGTGTCTTGTATTTACATTGACATGAACGGTTTAAAAATCATCAATGATCAGTTCGGACATGATGTCGGTGATCAGTATCTAAAAAACTTTGCCGAAATTCTTCAATTTGTCACTCACAAAAAAGATTTTTCAATTTCTAGAATAGGTGGCGATGAATTTGTATTATTGATGCCTCATGCCGATGTTGAGCAAGTTAAAATCCTTGTTCATGATCTTGAAACTCAAATACATCAACATAATCTAGATCACCCTCATCTTTCTATCAGCGTTTCACTCGGACATGCCACAAGACTTAAAGGCGAAACCTTAGAAGATATGTTACGCCGTGCAGATAAATGCATGTATATTAACAAGCATCATTTTTATCAAAATAAAAATCTAACGAATTGAGCTTAGGATTTAGCTCAACGTTAGCTTAGCTTAAAAAAGTGTCTTAAATCACGTAAATAATAAAAAATTTGAATTTTATATCAAAATAATTTAGTGCTATATTATCCACAATTTATTGTTTTAAAAGAAAAGTTCAAGGATAGTTATGGAGATACTTGATTCATCAATTTTTGATTTATCTCCTATCCCAATGTGGTTGGAAGATTTTAGTGCCATTCAAACCATCTTTAACCAATGGCGTAGTGATGGGGTTACTGATTTAGCTTTACATCTGCAACAAAATCCAGATCTTGTGACTTTATGCGCACATCAAATTAAGATTGTTAAAGTAAATCAAAAAACACTCGATCTTTTTGAAGCACAAAGCCTTAAACATCTCACCCAAAATTTAAGCACCATTTTCCAACATCAAATGTTTGATGCACATGTAGCGGAATTAGTTGCACTTTGGAAGGGTGAATTAGAGTTTACAAGTACAACCACTAATTTCACCTTGAGTGGTCAACCCTTAGACATAAAACTGCGAGCTGTCGTTTTACCTGGTTCAGAACAAAGTTTAGACCGTATTTTGCTTACTACAGAAGATATTAGTGGTTATATGCAAGCTCGGCGTTTAGAAGAAAAAAATCGTCTATTAGCTGAAGCAAGATTTAGTTATTCACCCACATCATTATGGGTTGAAGACTTTAGTCGCATTAAATTAAGACTCGATCATCTTAAATCAATTGGTATTGATGATTTCAGAACTTTTTTAGATGTGCATCAAGATTTCGTACAACAATGCATTGAAGACATTGTATTACTTGACGTCAACCAAGCAACATTGGATTTGTTCAAGGCATCGACGAAATCAGATTTATTTCAAAATCTAAAAAAAGTTTTCTCGAAAGAAATGCATCAAACTTTTAAGGAACAATTGATCGAACTATGGAATGGGAAAATTCATCATAGTCGTGAAGCGATCAATTATGCTTTGGATGGTTCAATTCGCTATGTTTTACTTCAATTCACTGTGTTTCCAGGTTATGAAGAAGATTGGGGACTTGTACAACTTGCCCTAACGGACATTACAGCGCGAAAAAAAGCTGAGAGCTATTTAGAATATTTAGGTAAACACGACGTTTTAACAAAACTCAAAAATCGCTCGTTCTACACTGAAGAAATCCATCGATTGGAACGCGCACTTATTCGCCCAGTTTCTGCAATTTTTCTAGATATGAATGGCCTTAAACCGATTAATGATCAATTTGGTCATGATGTAGGTGATGAGATTTTACGCAGAATGGGTAATATCTTAAGTAGAACGATTCACAATACCAGTTATACAGCCTCTCGAATTGGAGGTGATGAATTTGTTATCCTGATGCAAGGTGCAAATGAAACTACCGTTCAGTCGACGATTTTGACCATTCAAGAATTATTGAATATCGATAATCAATATTATTCTAACCATATCATCAGTGCATCAATGGGATTTGCTACAAGCCTTGAGAATGAAACAATTGAGGATATGTTAAAGCGTGCAGACCAATCCATGTATGATCACAAGAGACAATACTACAAATATTTATCCAATAAAAATCAATAATTTACAGTATTTATATTTTTAGATCATACATTTTATTTGCTCTTGAAACACTAGTCATTGCACTGGTGTTTTTTTTTAAAAAATCAATCTTATTTAGTTCTCATATAAGCTTTACTATATTTTTCATTAAATTATGACAAAAAATTCATGATCTTGTCTAACAAAAGCAATTGATTTTAAATTAATAAAGTGTGATTCTCATCACACTTTAATCACGTACAATGATTAAAAACACTTTATTTTTATAAGAGACTATAACAATGGCTTTGTTCAATTATAAATCATTCGATTACTTACCTAACTTTAAATTAAGTTCAGTTCTCTCAATTCCAGCTCAACTCGTTGGTAATGGTCTAATCGCTGCCACCAATGCTGTGAATACTGTTCTTGATGTAGTATCTCCTATTGGTTTAGCAGGTAATGCTTTACTTGGCAAACCTTTCGAAGCAGTGCACGAACTTGGTGATAAAATTATTGATGCAGCTTCAGATGCAGTGAATTCAGTGGGTAAAGCACTTGGTGCAACCATCGAACCGAATGACACTCATCATAAAAATGAGTGGGAAGACAAAGAACTCAGCTTAGATAACATTTTAAGCCTTCCTGGGGATTTAATTGGAAACACCATTATCGGTGCAACCAATATTGCCAATGATATTCTTGATGCTGCTGCACCGATTGCTATTGCAGGAAATGCGCTTATCCCTGGTTTTGATGTTGTTCATAAAGCAGGTGATACGATTATTGATGCTGTCTCTGATGTGGCTCATGACATTGGCTCAGCGATTGGCGGGACAATTGAACCTAAAGATACTCATTATGATAATGAATGGTCTCAAGAGCTTCCATCAGCTACTGAAAACCTAAAATCAATTGTGAATACAGTTGCAAATCAAGTTGAAAATGCACTTGAACCTATTTTCGATTATGTTCCTGATTTCAAATTTAGCTCAGTACTTTCTATTCCAGCTCAGTTACTAGGTAATGGTTTAGTCACGACAGCAAATTTAGTCAATACAGTTTTAGATGTGGCTTCGCCTATTGGCCTAGCAGGTAATGCTCTACTTGGTAAACCATTTGAAGTTGTTCATGAGTTAGGTGACCGCATTATCGATGCAGCATCGAATTTACTCAGTGGTGCTGGTGAGGCCCTCGGCTCAAATGTAGAAGCAAAAGATACACACCACAAAAATGAATGGAAAGATGGCGAACTTAGCCTTGATTCAATTTTAAAAATTCCAAGTGAGCTGGTTGGTAATTTGATTATCGGCAAAGATGGCATCGTGAATGATTTATTAGATAGCGTTGCGCCATTGGTTAAAGTTGGTGATAAATTCATTCCTGGTTTCGAAGAAATTCATAAAGCCGGTGATGCAATCATTGATCAAATTTCAGACATTATCGTAAATATTGGTAAGGATATTGGTGCCACTCTTCCACCTTCAGACTCACATTTTGATCGAGAATGGGGGCAACCAAAACAACCAGATCAATCTAATCCATCAGATGACGGTCGTCCTAAATTCTACAAAATTGACAATCAATTCAGTTACCGCGTAAGTGAATCTGCATTTAAACAAGTTCAAGAACTATATAACAAGTTTATCTCAACTGGTTCTTTACAAGGTAAAAATTTCTGGCGCCCTATTTATACCGTGATCAAAGAAGATTTAGCATCAAATGACGCAGTTGATCAGGGTACTAAAAACTGGTTAAAAGTTGCTGAAGCTGTTGCAATAGCTGATCCTCAGAGCTTCCTTTATCAATATGTTCGCTTAGGAACAGGTAAATCACTCGCAGATAAAGGCATCTATATTACGGATGAACAATTCTGGCAAGCATCAAATGTATTGATCAAAACTTTAGCTGACAATTTCTTGAATGGCGTTAAAAATGCTGATGGCGAGACTGTTGTTCCAGCAGGATATTTACCAAGCTCTGATGGTAAGTTTGGATTGGTACTTATGGATGCAACTCAAGCTCTTGAAAACTTGGGTGGCGAGCTAGGTGATTGGACAGGTATCACACCATTAAGTATTCTTGATCACTATTTAGGTGTTGATACTTCACAATTGAATGGTGGTGATAGCCGTCCGTTTACTTGGTATTTAGAGCTATTGGGTGATGTAGTTAAAGCCAACTTAAAAGCTGGTGCGAGTATCTTTGATGTTGTGAATCAGATCGTGACTGAGGGCTTAAACTTCGTTGGACAATTCATCAAAGGTGAAATATTTGATGATGGCTTCTCTTCACGTGATCAACTTGTAAATACATTGACTCAACTTGCTTACGCATATGCAGGTGATTTGGCCGGTTCTGTAGCAGTAGCGACAAACTTATTTAATCCTAACACCAACATTATTACCACTTACTCAGTTTTCGGACGTACCTTAAACGGTAAAGATGGTAATGACATCATTAAAGGCGGTGTCGGTAACGATACGCTTGTAGGTGGTAAAGGTGATGACTTGCTCTTTGGTGGTTGGGGCAATGACATTCTAAAAGGTGGTGAAGGCATCAATGTCCTCGTAGGTGGTCGTGGTGACGATACCTATTATGTACAATCAAAATATGACTTCGTACTTGAACACAACTATGAAGGTACAGACACTGTCATTAGTTCTGCAGATCAGTATCAATTAACCGAAAATATTGAAAACCTTACGCTGATCAATCCAATCAAAGAACTTTTGATTGCTGGATCAGAAATTCAACAAAGTGGTACGGGTAACCAATCTGACAACATTATCACAGGTAGCAAATTCGTAAATAACGAATTAAAAGGCCTCGCTGGAGATGACACCTTAATCGCAAACGGGGGTCTAATTAACATCTTAAATGGTGGTATTGGTAACGACAAATTGTATGGAGATCTTGGTAACGAGACATACTATTTTGATCAAGGCTTTGGAGTAGATACAATCTATGAAAAAGGTGGTCAAGATACCATTCAATTTGGTGCTGGTATCTCAATTGATGATTTACTCGTTCAAGACTCTGGGAATGATCGTATCATCAATCTTAAAGATTCTGCTGATCAAATCACTATTAAAGATTGGGCAAAAGGTGAAGCACATCAAGTTGAATCAATCGTATTTAAAGACGGTTCTACATTCAACTTACTGACTCTAGATCAAAGCTTAAGTTACGTGTAATTCTTTCCCACAAAAAAATAGGTGCTTAAAGCACCTATTTTTTTATCTTTTACCCATTGAGCGACGTGTACCACGTGGCGGCATCCATGTGCGATCAGCATAGCGCTGAGGCTTTGGACGTAGATCTTCGATTTCTTCATCAGCTTGCTTTGCGTCATTCACTTGCTTGATAGGAAATGGAAGATTCACTACAGGCTTCTTTTTGGGAGAATTTTCCGAACTCATTTGAGACCACTCATTTCAATCTAACGCTATTGTACGGAAATTTGTTTTTTTATGCGACCCACGTTGTTTAATATGGATATGTATCATTGCATTAAAATTCGATGAATTTCGTGATTTTTTGCTAATTTGCCTAGATATTGGACGACTAAAACATTCAATTTAAGCTAAGATAGTGTGCTTTTTATTTTTTAATCCCTATAAGAAGGAATACTGCCGTGGACGTACGTCTCTCTGATCGTGTCAATGCCATCAAACCGTCCCCAACGCTTGCTGTGACCAATAAAGCTGCAGAACTTAAAGCTGCTGGTAAAAACGTTATTGGTTTAGGTGCAGGCGAACCGGATTTCGATACACCACAACACATCAAAGATGCAGCAATTGCAGCGATTAACAACGGTTTTACTAAATACACCGCAGTTGACGGTACGCCAGGTCTTAAAAAAGCAATTATCGCTAAATTAAAACGTGATAATAACCTTGATTATGCTGCTAACCAGATTCTCGTTTCTTGTGGCGGTAAGCAATCATTCTTTAACCTTGCGCTTGCATTGTTAAATAAAGGCGATGAAGTAATCATCCCTGCTCCATTCTGGGTAAGCTATCCAGATATGGTGATCATTGCAGAAGGTGTGCCAGTTATTGTTAAATGTGGTGAAGAACAACGTTTCAAAATCACACCAGCTCAATTAGAAGCTGCAATTACTGATAAAACTCGCCTAGTTGTTTTAAACAGCCCTTCTAACCCAACAGGTATGATTTATACCAAAGAAGAATTAGAAGCATTAGCTGAAGTTCTTCGTAAATATCCTGAAGTATATGTTGCTTCTGATGATATGTACGAACCAATTCGTTGGGACGACGAGTTTTATAACATTGCTACAGTTGCACCAGATCTTTACGATCGCGTAATCGTTCTCAACGGTGTATCTAAAGCATATGCAATGACAGGTTGGCGTATCGGCTATGCAGCAGGTCCTGCTAAATTAATCGGCGCAATGAAGAAAATTCAATCACAATCTACTTCTAACCCAACTTCAATTTCGCAAGTTGCGGCAGAAGCTGCATTGAATGGTCCTCAAGATGTACTTAAACCAATGATTGAAGCTTTCAAACGCCGTCATGATTTGGTTGTTAATGGCTTGAATGATATCAAAGGCATTACATGCTTACCTGCTGACGGTGCATTCTATGCTTATGCAAACATTCGTCCATTGATCCGTGCAAAAGGTTTAAAATCTTGCACAGAATTCTCTGCATGGTTATTGGAAGAAACTGGTGTTGCGGTTGTTCCTGGTGATGCATTCGGTTTAGGCGGTTATATGCGTATTTCATATGCAACAGCAGATGAAGTATTGGTTGATGCGCTTGCACGTATCAAAAAAGCAGCTAACTCAATCGAAGGCGTAGATGCAGCAATTGCTTCTATCGCAGCTGAAAAATAATCTGATAAATTAATCAGATCAAAAACCCGCGATTTTCGCGGGTTTTTTTTATTAAATCTAAACCCTTCATGCACCTACATAACCCAATACGCAACATAAAACCTTTTGGTTAATACGCTCTCTCACTGAAGCGTAAAAAGTGTGCTTTTAGGATTGGATAAAAGTCAGAGATTTTTTAAAAAGCAACTCAAACATGATCCAACAGTTGTCTAAGTAGCCCGCTGATAAATTAAGCTTTATACACTATTCATAGTATCGATAGCCCAATCTGAAACATCATATTTATCACTGAAAAATCCCATTTATAGATATGCTTTGCACCATCATATAGAAGTTGGAACTGATCTAAGTAACCATAATATGGGATTTAATTAATGAAAAATAAGTTCTAGAAACACCAATTCACCCTACTAAAGAAGATAAAATGACACAGGCTAACTTGGACTATATTTAAAAAAAATCAATTCATTCAACAATTTCAGATTTGACTTGTGAAAATTTGCCTAAACCGCAAGCTGTTTATTAAACAAATGCTTTGAAGGACGAGAACAACTTAGGCATTCAACATAATATTTAAGTGGTGACTTTAATAAAATCTCGCTCACCGCATTCGACTCATTTAACCAAGCAAGCGATTTATTCGTGCCAAGAATGGCATTCCCTTTTATGGAGTAGATATAGACTTTATTTACGTTAGGTGTTAAGTCATTTGCTGCCAAATACTGTTCAAGCGTGAATGATTGATCGTGATCAACAGACCATTTTTCAGAAAACCACAGCTGTAATAACTCACCCAAAACCAGATGATGTTTTTTAAAAGGAAATACATCAATTACCGCGCCCTCTACTTCAATGAAATAAGAACTAGGCGAATTTAAGATAGACAGGTAATTTTGTTTATAGAATTCAAGATTAGAAAAGATCTGAGAAATGGTAAGCGTATTCATTCGCTTTCTCCTATTTTAGCCATTTAGTGCTGGCAAGTTGGTATAAATCCACACTGCTTAAAACTCTGTTTCAAGCGCTCTGTTGTTAAATAAATCTAACAAGCTCATTCTAAATTGGCAAGTAAATTTAAAAAAAACATTTTATTTGAGCAAATAAACAACATGCGGCTCAAAAGTGACAATTGTATGGCAATTTACACTTGACCCAATCTTAAATCCCCTTATAATCGCATTCAGATTCTCCAATAGCTCAGTCGGTAGAGCGACGGACTGTTAATCCGCAGGTCCCTGGTTCGAGCCCAGGTTGGAGAGCCAAATACTAAAAAGCCCAAGCATTTAAGACTTGGGCTTTTTTTTGCCAAAAAAATCCCCCACTTGGGAGGATTTTCTCAACCATATTTTAAGCTGCTTTTGCTGGAACTCCACTGTGAAAACGGAAGGTTTCATCAGGTGTTAAGATGAGTTGCTTTTCAACTTTTCGAATGTGCTCTATACGACTTTGAATATCCTCCTCAGGATCTTTCAATTTCGCAGTTTTAGCCACATCCAGAGCTAGAGCCAAATAATCCTCGTAATGGCGTGATTCAGATTTTAGTAAGTAGCGATAATAGCGCCCTAATTCCTCATCGACTCTGGGCGCTAATGCATAAAAACGTTCACATGAGCGTGCTTCCACAAACGCACCAATAATTAAAACATCAATTAGCGCTTCTGGTTCATACGTTCGAATTTCTTTGCGTAAGCCACCCGCATAACGCCCAGCACTTAAACCAACCCATTGCTGCCCGCGCTTATTCATAAACTCTAAAACCTGCTCATAATGCAGCATTTCCTCACGCACTAATTGAGCGAGCTTGACTTGTAAATCTACAAAAAAGCTGTATCTAAACATGAGATTCATGGCTGTACTGGCTGCTTTCTTTTCACAGTTCGCATGATCTTGCATCAAAATATCAAGATTATTTACAGCCTCATCTAACCAAGCTTGTGGAGTTTCGCAACCAAGGAAGCCTATGACAGGCTTCATTAATTCATCATAATCAATATTTGACATAGTACTCATCAATCTTATCGTGCAGCTTTGATTGCTGCTTTCATATCTTGAACTGCTTGCGTAAGTCCTTTAAAAACAGCATCGGCAATCAGAGAATGTCCAATATTCAATTCGTGTATTTGAGGAATTGCTGCAATAGGAGCAACATTGTCAAGATTAAGTCCATGCCCAGCATTTACAACCAAACCTTTAGCAGCAGCGTATTCTGTTCCACGGATAATACGTTGTAACTCTACCTGCTGTGCTTCTTCTGTTTCAGCATCTGCATAAGCACCTGTATGAATCTCAATAGTTGGCGCACCACAGGCAATTGCAGCATCAATTTGTTCAATATCAGCATCGATAAATAACGATACATCACATCCAATCGCTGCTAATTCCTGTGTAGCAGACTTAACAGCCTCAAAATTACCAACAACATCTAAGCCACCTTCGGTCGTGACTTCTTGACGCTTTTCAGGCACAAAACACACGTGATGCGGCTTTATTTCTTTAGCAAATGCCACCATCTCATCTGTCACTGCCATTTCAAGGTTCATGCGTGTTTTAAGTACAGGGCGCATGCGACGGACATCATCATCATGAATATGACGACGATCCTCACGTAAATGTAATGTAATGCCTTCAGCCCCTGCCTCTTCACAAATTAGTGCTGCCTGTACTGGATCCGGGTAGCGTGTGCCTCGAGCCTGTCTTAGAGTTGCAACATGATCAATGTTCACACCAAGCAATGCAGCCATAACATTTTCCTAATTTGATTTTGATTGAGCGTTTTGAATCCACAATTGACGACTTTTTAGTGGGCGATCACCCAATAATGAAGTAATCATTTGACGATATAATTTATTCAGTAATTGTAACTGTTCAGCGTTGAAATCTGTACCATTTTCATAATTTATCATGCTGCGAATTTGCTCACCTGTCAGTGTAGCAGCGCTTAAATAATGAACTGGTACGAATCCTTCATTTAATTGAAATTGATATTTTTGTGAAGTTAAAATTTCATTTTGGTGTGCATCTATCGAGTAATCAATCGCATAACCAAGCTCTTCTAGAAGTACGTATTCAAATTGACGAAGAATTTGCTTCAAGAATTCGTTAGGATTTGAATGTTGAGCTAATTTTTGTAAACTTTCTAATGTCTTGTGGTACTGTGCAAAAGTATCTGGCATTGCCTCTTCTAATGGGCATAATCTCAATAAGATTTCATTTAAATAAAATCCTGAAAAGAATGCATCACCATGAAAAAAAATGGGATGATTAACAATTTCTAATTTTGTGAAATTTTTTAATTCAGACTTTCCTGTCGCTTGAAGTGCGATAGGCTGATATTGCGGTGGTGGAGGTTGTCTTAGTATGCCATCTACTCGTCCATACTCTTCAGTGAATAAATGGACAATATGACTCCGCTCTCGATACTTTCGATGATGGATTAAGTATCCATGCAAAAATTCATTTCGCATCGACTAATCTTATTATTTATCTTTCTTTAGTTCTTTTTCATCATCGTCATCACCATCGGGAATAACAGCCCCAACTACTGCTGCAGTACCTTTGACGACTCCTTTGGTGGTTTTATACGCAACTTTTACAGGAACTGTGACAACTTTATGAATGCAACCTTGTAAAACCAAAGCACATACAATTATCGCAACCATCTTCATCATCATCAGCTCCTATAACCGTTTAATCCTTAGATATCACTATATCCTAGGCTTTTTAATGCACGCTCATCATCAGACCAACCGCCTTTGACTTTAACCCAAAGGGTGAGCATGATCTTTTCTTCGAACATTTTTTCCATATCAGCACGTGCATCCATACCAATTTTTTTCAACTTTGATCCTTTTTCACCGATGACAATGGCTTTTTGCCCAGGGCGATCAACAAAAATCGTAGCATCAATATAGGTACAAGCGGGCTTCATACGACCAGTTTTCTCATTTAGAGTCGCTTCTTCTGTTTTAAACGATTCAATTTGAACCGTTAAATCATATGGAAGCTCTTCACCCAGTTGACGCATGATTTTTTCACGAATAATTTCAGAAGCTAAGAAGCGTTCAGAACGATCTGTGAGTTGATCTAGTGCATACAATGGTGGTTGAAACGGTAAGTATTTTTCGATCGTATCTCTAAGATGATCAAGGTTAGCACCACGCAATGCCGATACCGGAACGATCTCAGCAAAATTCATTAATTTAGTACGTTCTTGAATTAGTGGTAATGCCTGATTTTTATTCTCAAATGTGTCCAATTTATTAATGACCAAGATGACAGGCATTTCGGCATTTTTGAGCTTCTCAAGGACTAATTCATCATTTTGAGTCCATTTGTCAGCGTCTACAACAAACAGTACAAGATTTACATCACGTAAGGCTGAATGAGCTGCACGATTCATCATTTTATTGATAGCACGGACTTCTTTCTTATGCATTCCAGGGGTGTCAACAAATACTGCCTGAGATTTCTCACGCGTATCAATACCCACAATCTTGTGTCGAGTTGTTTGAGGCTTACGAGACGTAATCGAAAGCTTCTGACCCAAAATATGGTTCATTAATGTAGATTTACCTACATTCGGACGACCTACAATTGCTACAAAGCCACTTTTGTAGTCTGAGGGAATTGTAGTACCTTGAGAACTAAAAAATTGATTGATTAAATCATTGCCGCTGTCTTGCGACTCGTGATCAGCATCGATGTGATCGGAATGAGTAGTCATGAAGACTTTTGCTCCAAAAATTTTAAAATTTCCGCCGCTACTGCTTGCTCAGCAAAACGACGACTTGAACCCTCACCCATACATTTTGGCAAGCCTTCAACCATACACTCCACTTTAAAATGTTGGTTTGGTGCATCACCCTGAATATCAACAACCTCATACACTGGGAGAGGTTTTTTACGAGCTTGAAGATACTCTTGTAAACGGGACTTAGGGTCTTTCAATTGATCTGTTGGTTCAATATGATCTAAATAAGGTTCATACCATTTCAACACAATTGATTCTAACAACTTTAAATCTTGGCTATCAGTATAAATTGCACCAATAATCGCTTCGACTGTGTCAGCGAGTATCGACTCTCTATGATGACCACCAGATTTTAATTCACCAGTACTGAGTATTAAACTCTGACTAAGTTTCAAATCTGTTGCAATTTTGCCTAACGCTTCTTGTCGAACCAAAGTAGCTCGCATACGCGTCAGACGACCTTCGTTTTCATGTGGATAAGCATGATAAAGGTAATTGGCAATAATCATACCTAACAATGAATCGCCTAGAAACTCTAGGCGTTCATAGTTATGTTTATGGCTAACCGATCGGTGTGTCAATGCAAGTTGAAGTAATTCAATTTTCTTAAACTGATAACCGATGCGACTCAGTAAGCGAGAATCACTTACTTTGAACTGACCTTTGATCAAAACTTTTCTCGAATGTGAGGACTAAATCAATATTAAATAAGAATGGCTTTCTTACTTCATATTTCTTTGTCACTTGTAAACCTTGTTTAGATTTGACAGTCGCAATATCTTTGAACTCAATGTCACGGATATTGTTCATGCTAAATTTCTGCCCCATTGTTGAAGCAAACTGTTGTGGTGTTGTCGCCTTTGAGCTGATTGCAACTTGTTCTTCAATCAATTGATTGATTAGTCGGTCATCCCAATAAGGCTGCCACAATGCTACGAGCACTTTAAGTCCAAATGCCGCAACAATTACCCCTAATAAAATCGCTGTATACGATGCACCACGTTGAGTGTTACGCATTTTTTATTATCCATATATTTGAAGATTACTGAATTTGACCATTACGACTGAATGATGGCAATTTCAAACCAGCTTCTTTATGCATCCATACATAAATTGCTTGTCCTGTTAAATTTGCCTCAGGTACGAATCCCCAGATTCGACTATCAGCACTCTGATCACGGTTGTCACCCATGGCAAAATAATATCCTTTCGGAACAGTTACTTCCCAGCTTTGACCATTTGTTCTCACAAAGCGATCATTCGCAGTGGCAACATAAGGAAGATCTTGTTTGGTTTGTGCATAATTGAAATGCGCAATAATCGGGTTTTGACCTTCCAAATTACGAACCAAATACTTATGATCACCTAAAGTTTCATAATGATAAATTGAATTTGGCGTGTCTGAAACATCTTTTTCACGATTAAATTCAGCCGGTTCCGTTACAACTTTTTCACCATTGATGGTTAATTGATTATTCTCAAAAACGATATGATCACCAGGTAAACCAATAATACGCTTAATATAGCTAATTGATGGGTTTGGTGGATATCTAAATACCGCCACATCACCACGTTCAGGCTCATTGACATTCAAGACTTTGGTGTTGCTAATCGGTAAACGAACACCATATTGATATTTGTTCACCAAGATATAATCACCCGTTTCCAATGCCGGAACCATGGATTCAGAAGGAATATTATAAGGTTCAAAGAAGAATGAACGCAGCACTAACACAACTGCAAGTACAGGCCAAAAATCATATGCCCATGTAATAATGAAATTTTCATTCCCTTTTCCTTTGGTTGCTCTTTGTTTGAGCACCAATTTATCCAGCAACCATAATCCAAAAAAGATTAGGGTTGCAGGTACGAGAATGAGGTTAAAATCAAAATCCATGGGATATTCCTTGTTGTTATCGCTCTACTTTTAAAACAGCTAAGAAAGCTTCTTGTGGGATCTCTACACTACCCACCTGCTTCATACGTTTCTTACCTTCTTTCTGTTTAGCGAGAAGTTTCTTCTTACGTGAAACGTCACCACCATAACATTTTGCCAATACGTTCTTACGCATTGCTTTTACTGTTGAACGCGCGATAATTTGAGCACCAATCGCAGCTTGAATCGCCACATCAAACATTTGACGAGGAATCAAATCTTTCATTTTTTCTACAAGTGCAATACCACGATGACGCGCATCTTGACGGTGACAAATCATTGCCAATGCATCAACTTTTTCACCATTGATCAAGACATCTACTTTTACAAGAGAAGAAGACTCAAAACGGATGAAGTTATAATCTAATGATGCAAAACCACGTGAACATGATTTCAATTTATCAAAGAAATCCATCACGACTTCAGCCATTGGTATCTCAAATGTAATGGCTACTTGGTTTGCCATAAACTTCATATCTTTTTGAACACCACGTCGCTCAACACACAACGTCATTACATTGCCAAGATATTCTTGTGGCACAAGGATATTACATTCTGCGATCGGCTCACGAAGGTCTTCTACAGTAGATCCATCTGGCATTTTTGATGGACTGTCGATATAAACTGTCTCACCACTCTTCATGACAGCTTCGTAAATTACAGTCGGTGCCGATGAAATCAGGTCTAGATCATATTCACGCTCTAAACGCTCTTGAACAATCTCCATGTGCAGCATACCCAAGAAACCGCAACGGAAACCAAATCCTAATGCATCTGAACTTTCAGGTTCAAAGAATAATGCTGAATCGTTAATTTGCAGTTTTTGTAATGCTTCACGGAAAGGTTCAAATTCACTCGAATCAATTGGAAATAAACCAGCATATACCTGTGGTTTAACTTTTTTGAACCCAGGTAAAGTTTCTACTTCCGGCGTTGTAGCAAGTGTAATCGTATCACCAACTGGCGCACCAAAAATATCTTTGATACCAGCAATCACAAAGCCGACTTCACCTGCTTCTAAAATATCAGTTTCTGTATGTTTAGGATTGAAAATACCGACAGAGGTAATGATGTGCGTTTGACCTGTTGATTTCATCAACATTTTATCGCCTTTACGCACACGACCTTGCTTAATACGAACTAAGGATACAACACCTAGATAGTTGTCAAACCATGAGTCAATAATTAAAGCTTGAAGCGGCGCTTCACGGTCACCCGTCGGAGCAGGAATGGTATTCACAAGTGTTTCTAAAACACCTTCGATTCCTAATCCAGTTTTAGCTGAACACGTAGGTGCTTCAGTTGCTTCAATTCCGATAATGTCTTCAATTTCTTGAATAACACGCTCTGGTTCAGCTTGAGGTAAATCAATTTTATTAAGTACTGGAAGAACCTCAAGACCTTGCTCAATAGCTGTATAACAGTTTGCAACTGACTGAGCTTCAACACCCTGAGCTGCGTCAACAACTAAAAGTGCACCTTCACAAGCAGCAAGCGAGCGCGAAACTTCATATGAGAAGTCAACGTGCCCAGGTGTATCAATAAAGTTCAGTTGATATTCTTCGCCATTTGGGTGTGTATAATAAAGCGTCACAGATGCAGCTTTAATGGTAATCCCGCGCTCACGCTCAAGCTCCATTGAGTCTAGAACTTGCGCTTGCATTTCGCGATCTTGCAAACCACCACAGGTCTGAATAAAACGGTCAGCTAAAGTTGACTTCCCGTGATCAATGTGAGCAATGATCGAAAAGTTACGTATATTTTTGATATTTACGGATTTTTTAGCTTGCGCCATGGGTTACCTTGAACAATAAATTGCGCTATGCATGAAATAAAAACTACATAGCAAAAGCTGTTTAACAAATTGCGGACGATTATAGCAGATGGATTTTTCAAAGTATTCATAATAATGAACACCATGTGGTGAAATATTTAATTCGTCCGACTCAAGCAATTCTTTAATTAGCGGGTAAAGAATAATCTTGAGTGAAATCCAAAGGATTTAATACCTCAGAAATAGGCTGATAAGCTTGAGTAAATGTTGGCGATAATCGTTTAGGTCTGCCTGTCGCAATCTCTACACAGGCCCATTTGGTATTTCCCACAAATAATAATGATTGGTCTGAAGGTCTAAAAAAAGCGTACTGACGGAATGAATACATCGCATTCAAATCATTAAGCCAAGTTCTTAAAATAATTTCATCATTTTCAAAACACGCCTTTCTGTAATTCATGTGATGCTCAACTGCAACCATGGCATGTTTGAGTTCTAGATATTGCTCAACCCCTAAACCCAGTTGTTCAATATGTGCTGTTGCAACATCTTGCATCCATTTTACATACACCACATTATTCACATGACCTAAAATATCAATGTCTTGTGCTGTTGCTTTTATTTTAAGGTCAAAGATTGTACTCACTGTATTCCCTTGTATTGCGTATTCATCATCAACATTCGAAAAGAGTTTAATATAATTTTAGGGTTAAATAAAAAAGACCTTGCTATCGCAAGGCCTTTTATTCAATTCATGTTTACATGATTCTTAATCCGATCATGGCATTTCGCCCTTCACGGATGATACCCACTCGTGCAACTGTATTCGTTTTAAGATTAGCCACCGCTTCCACAAAATCTTGTGTTGTACTTACATTCTTACCATTAATCGAGGTGATCACATCACCAGCCATAATACGAGATTGTGCCGCCAAACCTCCGCGTACAACCTCTTGAATGTAGACACCACCTTTAACACCAAGACGTGTTTTTTCAACAGGTGCAAGTTCGCGAATCGCAACACCTAGTGTAGGTCCGCGTTTTTTGGCTTCACTTACATTTTGCGCTTGTGCTGGTGTTTCATCTGGTGCTGATGCAAGTGTTGCTGTAATCGTACGTACACGTTCATCACGCAATATTTCTAACTGAATTTTTTGATTTGGCTGTGTTCTATTTAAGTAATTTAATAGCTCACTCGTTCTTGAAATTGCAGTTCCGTTGTACTTCAAAATAATATCATTTTGCTTTAAGCCAGCGCGCTCTGCTGGGGAATTTGGCGCAATTTCTGTGATTAAAGCACCTTCAGGTTTTGGTAGTTTATAAGCTTCTGCGAGGTTACGATCAATCTCTTGTAAATGAATACCAAGATATGAGCGAGTAACTTTACCATTTTTCTTTAATTGATCCGCCACATCCATGGCTACATCGATTGGAATGGAGAACGACAATCCCATATATCCGCCAGTACCACTGAAAATACGAGAGTTCACACCAATCACTTGACCTTGTTGATTAAACAATGGTCCCCCAGAGTTACCAGGGTTTAATGCGACATCGGTTTGAATAAACGGAACTGATGTTTCACCCAACATATTTCTTGATTTGGCACTGACAATCCCTGCAGATGCCGAGTACTCAAAACCAAACGGTGAGCCAATGGCGAGAACAGGTTCCCCAACTCTTAATTGGTCGATATTCCCCGTTGAAAGTGCTGGGTAGTTCGTACCTTCAACTTTCAGTAATGCCACATCAGTACGTTCATCACTACCAATAACTTTGGCATCAATCTCGCGACGATCATTTAACATGATGGTGATTTGTGAAGCATTTTCTACAACATGATGGTTGGTAATCAGGTAACCATCACGGCTAATAAAAAATGCACTTCCAAAACCCGTTTTCTCTTGAGGAGCTTGGCGCTGCGGAATAATAATTTGGTTGCCGAAGAATCGTTTCAGTAGTTCAGGTACTTGTTGTTGAAGAATTTCTTCTTGTGTCATTTTCTTAACAACATTCACGCTGACGACACCCGGACTTACTCGCTCTACAAGATTTGAAAAGTCAACAGTAGCCGCCGCTTGAGTTTGCACTGCCGCAGTAAAGACTGCAGCAAAAAGTCCTGATGCTATAACGCGATTTTTCATGTTAAGTGAACTCTCATTTATGATTCTTGGATAAAATAATTTTTAGCACAATCAAAATTCTCTGTGCGTAAATAAATGTTTCTATATTAATAGAAAACAATACTTTACTTAAAATATGATTAAAAACTAATAGTTCAAGTGCATAAAAAAAAAATTGATCAATCAAACTCTTGAATTTTGCTTTGAAAAAGAGCCATATTAACGCACTTTTAAAATTCAGTTTGCGAATGGAAATGCCGAAAAATACAAGTACGCATCAATTTGATGTGATTATTGTGGGCAGTGGCGGTGCGGGTTTAAGTCTAGCACTCTCATTACCTGATCATTTTAATATCGCAGTGTTAGCAAAATCTCATTTGAAAGATGCCAGCACGTATTATGCACAAGGCGGCGTTGCAGCTGTTCTTGATGAGGCTGATTCTATTCAACAACATATTGATGACACGCTCATTGCAGGTGCATATCTCTGTGAAAAACAAGCTGTTCAACACACGGTTGAAGGAGGAAAACCCTCTGTTGATTTTTTACTGAAACAAGGCGTTAAATTCACACTAGATGATGAAGATAACTTGCATCTCACACGTGAAGGTGGGCATTCTCAGCGCCGCATTATTCATTCCGCAGATGCAACAGGGAAAGCAATTTCAACCACTTTAGTTGAACGGGCACAAGAAAAAAACAATATTCACATCTTTGAAAATTACATTGCGATTGACCTCATTACAGCGCATAAGCTGGGGCATTTGAATCAGGAAAATCGTGCTTTAGGCTTATATGCTTTAGATGAGCAAACCGAGCAAGTGCATACTTTCTTAGCACCATTTACTGCACTGGCATGTGGCGGTGCCATGAAAGCATATTTATATACCTCTAACCCTGATATCGCTACAGGCGATGGTATTGCAATGGCATATCGTGCTGGATGCCGCGTCGCCAATATGGAATTTAATCAATTCCACCCAACCTGTTTATATCATCCTCAAGCACGTTCCTTCTTAATTACTGAAGCAATGCGTGGTGAAGGCGCTTATCTTCGTTTGCCTGACGGCGAACGCTTCATGCTTCGTTTCGATGAACGTGCAGAGTTAGCACCACGTGATATTGTAGCTCGAGCTATCGACTACGAAATTAAAAGATTGGGTATACGACATGTATGGCTAGATATTACCCACAAAACCCCTGAGTTCATTAAAGAGCACTTCCCCACTTTGTATGCTCGCCTACTCGAGCTGGGTATTGATATTACCAAAGATATGATCCCAGTTGTGCCAGCAGCGCACTACACCTGTGGTGGTGTCGTAGTCGATGAACATAGTCAAACGGACATTCAAGGTCTATATGCGATTGGTGAGACGTCTTATACGGGTTTACACGGCGCCAACCGTATGGCAAGTAACTCACTTTTAGAATGTTTTGTTTATGGCATGAGTGCAGCAAAGCATATTCAAGATCAACATCAAAATATTATAGATCACTATGAAGTTCCTGAATGGGATGCTTCTCAAGTCATGAATCCTGATGAAGACGTTGTCATTTTGCAAAACTGGGATGAGTTACGTCAGACCATGTGGAACTATGTAGGTATTGTACGAACGACCAAACGTTTAGAACGTGCATTACATCGCGTTGAAATGCTGAAACATGAAATCACCGAATATTATCAAGATTATCATGTCAGTAAAAATCTAATTGAGCTTCGTAACCTTGTACTCGTTTCTGAGATGATTATACGTTGTGCGATGCAAAGAAAAGAATCACGCGGATTACATTACACTTTGGACTATCCTGAGCCTTCGCAAGAATTACGAAAAACCGTACTCACCCCACCAAATTTTGAAGTGGAAACACCTTTAGTTGAGGTTTAAGTTCAAAATAAAAAAAGCGAGTTCATACTCGCTTTTTTATGCCCTTTTGGGAGGAATTGAGTAAGTCCCAGTAACGTGAGCTATCGGCTCATCATCCCCAATAGAGTACAAGTAAACCTCTCCGACAACTAGAGTTTTGCCAACTTTCATTAATTTACAAACACCCTTGATGTCACAACCACCTTTCGGTTTTTTAAGAAAGTTTATATTCATATTGGTCGTCACTGTAAGACCTACAATACCAATTTCTCCCAGTATTGCGATATACAATCCATAATCGGCTGCTGTCATCATAGTCGGACCTGAAACTGTCCCTCCAGGTCTTAAATCATTTTCATCAACATGATAAATGACTGTAGCACCACGTGGCTCTACTGACACTATTTCACATTTTTGGAGACTTTGTGGAAATTCGGTTTGTAGGAATTTGAATATTTCTTCTTTATTACTGATCATATTGAGTCTAATCGTTTTTCCATAAACAATGACTCAATATAAATCATATTTGCTTTTTTAATTAGCACTTATGCTCAGCTTTCCATGAACTAATTCGTTCAATTGCATCATTAAATACTTGCTCAGGACTTTGTGTTGCATCAATACGCTTAACACGATTCGGCTCTAACTGATGCAATTCAGCAAATCCTGCACGTACTTTTTCAAAAAAAGCTGCTTTTTCTTGTTCAAACCGATCCAATGCTCCACGCGCTCGTGCTCGTTGCATCCCGAGTTCTGTCGGAGCATCCAACCAAAATGTCAGGTCTGGCATTTTTAGGACAAAGTTTTGGTTTAAAAGCGCTAATTTTTCACGGCTTAATCCACGACCTGTACACTGATACGCGAAACTGCTATCACAAAATCGGTCACATAACACAATCGAACCATTTTCAAGTGCAGGTATTATGACTTGTTGCAAATGTTGCGCTCGAGCTGCGTACATCAATAATAGTTCAGTATCATTACTCATTCTTTCTTCATGATTCACCGTCAGAAGTACGGAACGAATTTGCTCAGCGAGCGGAGTACCACCTGGTTCACGAGTTAGAACAACTTGCTTTGATTGCTCAAGGAAGTAGTCACGAATTTTATGGATCAATGTCGTTTTACCAACACCTTCTGTGCCTTCAAAGCTAATAAACACGTCTATTTTACCCCTTATTTTTTAGATCGAATCACAGTAAGATATTCTTGAACAGCGCGATTATGGTCATCTAGATTGGTACTGAATTTGTGACCTCCATTTCCAGTCGCCACAAAATAAATATAGTCAGAATGATCTGGATGCATTGCCGCTTCGATCGCTTTATCACTTGGTAATGCGATCGGTGTTGGTGGCAATCCGTAAATCGTATATGTGTTATATGGTGTCGGCGTTCTTAAATCTTTACGGGTAATGTTGCCCGTATATTCATCGCCCATACCATAAATTACGGTTGGATCAGTTTGTAAACGCATACCTATTTTTAATCGACGAACGAATACGCCCGAGACTTTATCTAACTCATGATCAACATTGGTTTCTTTCTCAATAATTGATGCCATGATGAGCGCTTCATATTTATTTTTATAAGGCAAATCAGAAGCTCGATTTTCCCAGGCTTTATCTAGTGCCTTCATCTGATGTTGATACAAATCAGTTAAAATTTTACGATCTGTTTCACCCTTCGCAAAAAAATAAGTATTAGGCGCAAATAAACCTTCTGGATGTGAAAATGGAATATTCAATTCCTTTAATATTTCTGCATCACTCAAATGAACCAGCTCTTTCGTCACCAATTCATCATTTTTGAGTGCATTTTTTAACTGCTTAAATGTTGTCCCCTCAATGACCAAAATTCGATTCAGTTGTGCATTTTCAGAATTCGAAATCATGTCTAGAACTTGACGGACACTCATTCCCTCTTTAACTTCATAAACTCCAGCTTTCATGCTGTCATGAATCATCAATCGTTGATAAATCTTTAAAATAATGGGAAATGAAACTTGTTTATTTTGAGCTAAACGATCAATAAATTGTGAGTAAGTATCACCATGATTAATCGCGAGCATTTGCTTTTTACCCTCTACAGGATAATCCTTCCATAGACTTGTAGATAGAATCATGGTTGCAAGCAACATTAGGCCTGCAATAATGAGTAAAAGCGCTTTAGGTTTAAAGGATGTCTTGCTGTTCTTTTTCTTTGTTGATTTCTGAGGAGAGGACATAAGCTTTAAATCTGATTAAGTTGAAGGTGGTGAAAAAGATCAATACACGCTTGTGTATCTAATCGACGATCATCAAGGCAAGAGGCGATTTTCATTGGGTGGAGCGCATTACAATAAAATACACTTTGAATGTGAGGAAGCTCATTCAAATCAATTACTCTTTTTTGGAACGTTATACCATAATGATTCATGCGCTCCAAAATTTCAGCACGCATCACCCCATGAACGCCATTATAACGAAGTTCAGGGCAAATCCACGTATCATTCAATCGTATAAAGCAGTTGCTGCTGATTCCTTCAACAATATAGCCTTGCACATCTGTAACTAAGGCTTCTTGAAAACCCTTCTCATCAGCTTCCTGCTTTAGTAACACTTGTTCTAACCGATTCAGTGATTTAATTCCCACCAATTGTGGCATGGTTAAACCCATCGCTCGCTCAAGTAAACCACTCACAATGACTTCATAGTGATGATCAGTCACTTTCTGCGGATAATAATACAACCAAAGATCTGCTGAATGATGAGGTAAACTGTATCCTCGTTGCCCCTCGCCTCGACTCAGTACAATTTTAATGGTCCCGTTTAATTGATCATACTTTTGCTGTAAATACTGGATAGACTCAGAAATATAGTCAAGATTAGCTTGAAGTGACAATCGCTCAATGGCGGTATTCAATCTTTTTAAATGACGTTCAAATAATTCAATTTTATTATTTCGAATTCTTGCCGTGGTAAAACAGCCATCTCCATAATGGAAGCCTCGATCAAAAATAGATATTGCATCCATTGGCTTGGCATTTTTTAAACAGATCATTTCAAGCAACCTCATTCCGTTCTCATAGTGTAAAAAGTCACTCACAAAATGAATAGCTGTTTTGATCATAACTTTTTCATTTCTTCTTATTTTTTTATTTTAAAAAATTTCCCTATGCTCAAATCATCAAAAAACGACAAACACATAGGAATAATGATGCGTTCTTTTAAAATTGGGGTCATTGCAGCTTTACTTTCAGTCACTTCTGTTTCTACACTCGCAAAAGATTTTTTAAATGTTTCATATGATCCAACTCGCGAACTTTATGACAACTTTAATAAAGAGTTTGGAGCATATTGGAAAAAGCAGACTGGTCAAGATTTGAATTTTAAACAATCTCATGGTGGATCTGGTAAACAAGCGCGTGCGGTAATTGATGGCCTAGATGGAGACGTCGTGACTCTCGCACTCTCAGCAGATATTGATGCGATTGCTGAAAAAACCAATTTATTACCAAAAGACTGGCAGAAAAAATTTCCACAGAACTCTACACCCTATACCTCAACCATCGTGTTTTTAGTCAAAAAAGGCAATCCCAAAGGGATCAAAGACTGGGGAGACTTGATTAAAAATGATGTTGGAATTATTACGCCAAACCCTAAGACATCAGGTGGTGCGCGTTGGAATTACTTAGCAGCATGGGCTTGGGCAAAACACCAACCCGGCGGTAACGATGCTAAAGCACAAGAATTTGTACGAAAAATTTATAAAAATACTAAAGTGCTAGACTCTGGTGCACGTGGTGCAACAACAACTTTTGCAGAGCGTGGCATTGGAGATGTACTCCTGGCTTGGGAGAATGAAGCACATTTAGCTCTTCGTGAACAACCTGGAAAATTTGAAATCATTACACCAACACTTTCCATTCTTGCTGAGCCCCCTGTAGCAATTGTTGAGAAAAATGCGCAAAAAGATGGCAACCTCAATGTAGCAAAAGCCTATTTGAATTATCTGTATTCTCCAGCTGGTCAAACCATTGCTGCCAAAAACTTTTATCGACCACGAAATGCAACGGTACTTTCAAAATATCAATCCGTGTTTAAACCTTTAAAATTAGTCACGATTGATAAAGAGTTTGGAGGTTGGACAAAAGTCCAAAAACAACATTTTGATAATGGCGGGATATTCGATCAAATTGTCAAAGCAAACAGTAATAAATAAATTAAGATTTAAGCTTTAACTTATGGCTTGCCGATCATATTCATGATCGGCATTTTTTTAACAACACACCTAAATCTTTTTTTTTCATATAAAATTCATTTTTAATTATTTTTTATGCATAAAGATTAGATTTATTCTAGCGCCATGTAACAGAATATTTTCTTTTGAGGTTGCCATGCGCTTTTCAGCTAAATTAAAACTTGGGGTTCTCGCAGCTTTTGTTTCGGCTGCTTCGCTTAGCGCTTCCGCTAAAGATTTATTAAACGTCTCTTACGATCCTACTCGTGAACTCTACGTAGAAGTAAATAAAGAATTTGGTGCGTATTGGAAATCTCGGACTGGGCAAAACGTCAACTTTCGTCAGTCACATGGCGGTTCAGGTAAACAAGCGCGTGCAGTCATTGATGGTTTAAATGCAGATGTCGTGACTCTCGCACTTGCAGCTGACATTGATGCGATTGCTGAAAAAACCAATTTATTACCAAAAGATTGGCAGAAAAAATTCCCACATAACTCAACACCCTACACTTCCACAATTGTTTTCCTCGTCAAAAAAGGAAATCCAAAAAATATTAAAGACTGGGGTGATTTAGTAAAACCGGGTGTGGACATTATTACACCAAACCCTAAGACGTCAGGTGGCGCACGTTGGAATTATTTAGCGGCTTGGGCATGGGCCAAACACCAACCAGGTGGAAATGACGCCAAAGCACAACAATTTGTTCAGCAAATTTATAAACAAACTAAGGTCTTAGATTCAGGTGCTCGTGGCTCAACTACAACTTTTGCTGAACGCGGTATTGGCGATGTTTTGCTTGCTTGGGAAAATGAAGCTCATTTAGCACTGCGTGAACAACCAGGTAAATTTGAAATTGTCACGCCAACACTTTCTATACTTGCTGAACCACCTGTAGCGATCGTTGAAAAAAATGCAGAAAAATTAGGCAATAAATATTTGGCGCAAGGTTATTTGAATTTCCTTTACTCACCTAAGGGACAACATATTGCCGCGAAGAATTTCTATCGTCCGCGTAATCAAGCTGTATTAAAACAATATTCATCAACATTTAAGCCATTGAAATTGGTCACAATTGATCAAGAGTTTGGTGGCTGGGCGAAAGTACAAAAAGCTCATTTTGAGAATAATGGTATTTTTGACCAAATTACCGAAGCCAATAACACAAAAAAATAATCAGTGGAGCATGACATGATACATACACTCATTGTACCCGGCGTCGGCGGAAGTGATGAAAATCATTGGCAATCATGGTTGCAACGTCAAGTCATGCCATGCTCACGTGTTCAACAAGATGATTGGAACTTTCCCTTACTTTCAGATTGGATCAATCGTTTTGTAGAAAAAATTTCGCAGATTGATGAACCCGTACAGATTGTTGCACATAGTTTTGGCTGTTTAACGTCAGTCGCTGCTTTGCATCAACACCCAGAAATAGCACAGAAGGTTAAACAACTGGTTTTAGTTGCTCCAGCCAATCCAAGTCGTTTTGGTGAGAATGGTTTTGCTCGTTTGAGTTTGACTGATTATAGTTTTTACTTTCATCAAATTAAGATTAGCGTTCCCACAAAAATGATCATCAGTGAAAATGATCCGTGGTTAGGTTTTGAGGATGCAAAAAAACTAGCAAAATCATGGGGTGTAAAGCCGATTAACTTAGGTCAAGTCGGTCATATTAATGTTGATTCAGGATTTGGACCATTTCCAGAGATCTTCGATTTTTTGATTCATGAAAAGTTGTCGAACTATATCAATAGTATTGATAATGGCAAGTTGTATTACAAATTTGCAATTTAAAGTTCGCCACTTATTCTTGATAAATTTTTCAATTCAATTGCTTATTGATTACGGTAAGCTTTTTCTCTCATTTGAGGAGTAGTCATGTCGCAGCGATCCCGAGTGCTGCCAGGATTTGGTCTATCTCTAGGCTTTACCCTAGCGTATTTATCTTTAATTGTGCTCATACCCTTGTCGGCTGTTTTTATTAAGTCTTTAGGTATTGGCTGGGAAGGTTTATGGGAGATTTTAAGTTCTGAGCGTATCTTAAAATCATTACAACTAAGTTTCAGTGCTGCACTCATTGCTGCCTTCATTAATGTTGTATTTGGCTTATTACTCGCTTGGTGTCTCGTGCGCTATAGTTTCCCTGGTAAAAGAATTGTTGATGCATTAGTTGATTTACCCTTTGCGTTACCAACAGCTGTTGCTGGGATTGCATTAACATCTTTATATGCTCCGACAGGCTGGATTGGTCAATATCTTGAACCCTTAGGAATTAAAGTCGCTTATAGCCCTATTGGGATTACATTAGCCCTGATATTTATTGGCTTACCTTTTGTGGTTCGTACAGTACAACCTGTACTAAGTGACTTAGAGACTGAACTTGAAGAAGCAGCGTCAGCATTGGGTGCAAATCGACTACAAATTGTAACCAAAGTGATTTTACCGATTCTTTTCCCTGCATTAATCACAGGATTTGCTCTCGCATTTGCCCGTGGCGTGGGTGAATATGGTTCGGTCATCTTTATCGCAGGTAACCAACCCTTCGAAACTGAAATTGCGCCATTAATGATTATTTCTCGATTGGAAGAATATGACTATGCAGGTGCAACAACGATCGCCGTTGTCATGCTCCTTATTTCATTCGCTATCTTGTTCTTGATTAACTTGTTACAAGCATGGGCGAGTCGTCGTACAGGGAGAACTGCACAATGAGTTTGAATACAAATAGCAATGCTTTAGCGGAAAAATTGCAATCTCGTGATGCGACGCGTGAACCGACTTGGGTTCGTTATACACTCATTGTCATTGCCATGATTTTCTTCCTCAGTTGCTTAATCCTGCCTTTGATTTTAGTTTTTGTTGAAGCATTCAAACAGGGTATCGGCGTTTATGCGCAAGCTTTAGTTCATCCAGACACGTTGTCGGCTGTAAAGCTCACCTTACTAACAGCTGCAATTGCTGTACCGCTCAACGTAGTATTTGGTGTGGCTGCAGCTTGGTCTGTTGCGAAATTTAATTTCCGTGGAAAATCCATATTGACCACGATTATTGATATGCCTTTCTCAGTATCTCCCGTAATCGCAGGTTTGATGTTGGTATTGATGTTTGGTACGCAAGGTTGGTTCGGTGGATGGCTGATGGATAACGACATTAAGATTCTATATGCCGTTCCAGCAATTGTACTAGCAACCATCTTTATTACAGTTCCTTTTGTGGCGCGTGAGCTCATCCCACTGATGGAAGCGCAAGGTACAGAAGAAGAGGAAGCGGCAATCGTTTTAGGTGCTTCAGGCTGGCAAACTTTTTGGAAAATCACGATTCCAAATATTAAATGGGGCTTGATATACGGGGTTATTCTTTGTAACGCACGTGCAATGGGTGAATTCGGGGCAGTCTCTGTAGTATCGGGTCATATTCGTGGAGAGACCAATACATTGCCACTGCATGTAGAGATTCTCTACAACGAATATACCTTTAGTGCAGCATTTGCTGTTTCATCCCTCTTGGCTTTATTGGCGATTGTGACATTGATTCTTAAAACATGGGTCGAAATTCGCCAAGAGAAATTAAGCAAACGTAATGAAGATTCTACAGTTTAAAGGAAGTATCCGATGAGTATTCAAGTTAAAAATATTGAAAAACACTTTGGTGCTTTCCATGCACTAAACAATATCTCCCTAGATTTTCCTGATGGTCAACTCGTTGCATTGTTAGGACCTTCAGGCTGCGGTAAAACGACTTTACTTCGCATTATTGCTGGTCTTGAATCTGCTGACAGCGGTCAAGTGATCCTTGAAGGTCAAGACTCAACGAATGTTCATGTTCGTGAACGTCAAGTTGGCTTCGTATTCCAACATTATGCTTTATTCCGTCATATGACAGTATTTGACAATATTGCTTTTGGTTTACGTGTTCGTCCACGTTCTACACGCCCCTCAGAATCTGAAATCAAAAAACGGGTTACACGACTACTCGATTTAGTTCAATTAGGATTCTTAGCAGATCGTTATCCAGCACAATTGTCTGGTGGACAGCGTCAACGTATTGCACTTGCACGTGCGCTTGCAGTTGAACCTCGTGTGCTACTTCTGGATGAGCCATTTGGCGCACTTGATGCTAAAGTTCGTAAAGAGTTACGTCGCTGGCTGAGAACTTTACACGATGAACTTCACATCACCTCGATTTTTGTAACTCACGATCAAGAAGAAGCGCTTGAAGTTGCAGATCAAATCATTGTAATGAATAAAGGCAATGTTGAACAAATTGGCTCACCTCGTGAAGTTTATGAAAAACCAGCAACGCCTTTTGTATTTGACTTCTTAGGTCAAGCGAATAAGTTCGAAGGTCATAATCAAGCGGGAATCGTACAGATCGGAAATGATCGCATTCAACTGCCTTTAGCTAAAGATGCGCCTGAAGGTAAAGTGATTGCCTTCATTCGACCAGATGAGTTCCAAATTCATGCTCAACCTACAGATAATGCAATTCAAGCAACGTTCTTACGTGAAGTTTGGATTGCAGGAAAAGTGGTTGCCGAACTTCAAGGTCAATATGGCAATCTCATCGAAATTCTACTCACTCCAGATGAAGCTAAACTGCATCAATTCCGCCCAAATCAATCGGTTTGGTTAACGACTAATACATTGCACTTATTTGCACAAGAAAACGCATAAAAATGTGTAGATGGGGCTTTTATATAGCCCCATCATTTTAAAGGTAACAAAGACTATGAACTTTCAACAATTAAGAATTATTCGAGAAACCGTCAGACAAAATTTTAATTTAACGGAAGCTTCCGCTGCCCTTTACACGTCTCAATCAGGCGTAAGTAAGCATATTAAAGATTTAGAAGATGAATTAGGTGTTCAACTATTTATCCGAAAAGGTAAACGCTTATTAGGGTTAACTGAACCTGGTCAAGCTTTGCTCGGTATTGTGGAGCGCATGCTGGTCGATGCAGACAATATTAAAAGATTAGCCGATGATTTTAATCGTGTAGATGAAGGTACATTAACCATCGCAACCACTCATACTCAAGCGCGATATGTATTACCACCAATCGTAAATTCATTCAAAAAATTATTTCCGAAAGTCCATTTGATTTTGCAACAAGCAAGTCCAACTGAAATCACTGAAATGTTACTTTTAGGCGATGCTGATATTGGTATTGCGACTGAGAATCTGACTACTGAAGAAAACTTAGCAAGTGTTCCTTTTTATAACTGGAAACACAGTATTATTACGCCTCAAGGTCATCCACTTACTCAAATAGCAGCGAGAGAGATTAGCTTAGAACATTTGGCAGAGTATCCGATTATTACCTATCACGGTGGTTTTACGGGACGTTCAAAGATTGATAAAGCCTTTGAAGACTCAGGACTTGATGTTGATTTAGTGATGTCTGCGCTTGATGCTGATGTAATCAAAACTTATGTTGAATTAGGTATGGGTGTCGGGATTGTCAACGATGTTGCCTACGATACAGAACGAGATCATCGCTTAAAACAAATTGATACTGATTTATTCGGGGTGAATACCACTTGGATTGCTGTACGTAAAGGTCATTTGTTACGTGGATATGGTTACGAGTTTATTTCGCTATGTGCACCTAGTGCTGATATCAAAGCGTTAAAGCGTGTGGCTTATCCTGAAGATTAACAAGCTACAAATAATAAAGGCGCCTATAGCGCCTTTATTATTTGCATTAACTTGCATAAAAAAACGAGCCGAAGCTCGTTTTTTTAATTGGATCTTACCAGTGGAAGCTCACACCCACTTTACCAACTGGAAGCCATTCGTATTTGTCATCATTACGGATTTTATCTGCTTCGGCTGCAATAGATTGCTCAATTGTTGGAGCTCCAGCCGCACCAGTCAAATTACCATACGAGGTTAAGTTAACAGATGGATTACCAGTATAGAAGGCACCAACTTCACCAAACACACCGAAGTTTTTGTTGATTTTAGGAGCAAAACCAAAACCTACATATGGAGCAATTTCATTATCATAAGATAATTTACCATTCACACCACCGTTACCAACGTAAGCAACATTGTTAACCTCGATTGAGCCCTGTGCATTTTTATTACGTTTATCTAGATCATATTTTGTATCAACATAACCCACACCCGCTGCCATATATAAGCCTTGAGCCCATGGATTTTCGCTCGCACCCCAAGGACGAATTTCAGCGTTTAAATAAGCTACATTATTATCCATTTCAGCATCATACTTAGTACCGTTGATTGATAAATCATCAGACCAAGAGATATCACCACCGTTGTAACCTAAAGCAAGACCAACGTATGGGTTAGCAGTCCAAAGTAATGCACCACCGTAACCAGTTGTACCAACTTCAGCACGAACACCAGTAGGGATTAATTGATTAGCTTCAAATACATTACCTGTACGTACTACTTGAGTGTCCGCCATAGCGAAGCCTGAAACAGATAATGCTGTTGTAACAGCGAGTAATTTTAACACTTTCATTTTTTTCTCCTCAAAGAAATGAGTTGTTCTTTAATCATTAATGTGTTCGACTCGGAAGCATCTTAATGGAGATTTCAAAGCTGGTTAATATTCAAATTGATGCTTTTTTGTTATTTTTTGATACAATTTTGATTTAGTTGTTGTTTTATAAATAATTTGCACTTAAGTCTTTTATTAACTTTTATTAACATACTTATAAAGAATAGTCATTATTGTCGGACATTTTTTCAGGATTAATTGTAATTTTTATAATCAATTTAGTGTAAAATCTTTGAAATTTTTTTTGGAAGAGAAGATTATGTCTCAGCTTTCGTCAATCATCGAACAAGCGTTTGAAGATCGTGCAAACTTCACAGCTACAGATTGCCCTGCTGAAATTCGCCAAGCAGTCGAGGAAGCAATTGCTGGCTTAGATAATGGTTCATTACGTGTTGCTGAAAAGATTGATGGTGAATGGGTTGTTCATCAATGGTTAAAAAAAGCTGTTCTATTGTCATTCAAACTCAATGATAATAAACCAATCGAATCATGCGATCTCCAATTCTATGACAAAGTAGACACTAAATTTACAGGTTGGACTGAAGAGCAATTTAAAGCAGCTGGTGTACGTGTTGTACCGCCTGCAGTTGCACGCAAAGGTTCTTATCAAGCTAAGAATGTTGTACTTATGCCATCTTATGTCAACATTGGTGCTTATGTTGATGAAGGTACAATGGTTGATACATGGGCGACTGTAGGTTCATGTGCGCAAATTGGTAAAAATGTTCACCTTTCTGGTGGTGTTGGGATTGGCGGTGTACTTGAGCCTCTTCAAGCGAACCCTACGATCATTGAAGACAATTGTTTTATCGGTGCACGTTCTGAAATCGTTGAAGGTGTAATCGTTGAAGAAGGCTCAGTGATTTCAATGGGTGTTTACATTGGTCAATCAACTAAGATTTATGACCGTGAAACAGGTGAAATTCACTACGGTCGTGTTCCAGCAGGTTCAGTGGTAGTTTCTGGTAGCCTTCCTTCTAAATGCGGTAAATACAGCTTGTATGCTGCAATTATCGTGAAAAAAGTCGATGCTCAGACTCGTGCTAAAACAAGTTTGAACGACTTATTACGCGCTGACTAATTTTTTTATACTTTATAGTATTTGGAGTACACTCCACATCTCTACGGTTAGTAATAATCGTAGAGATTTTTCTTTTATATAATCTCTATTTTAGTTTGGTTTTGTCGATATGAGTAATTTACGATCTTCCGCTATTCCTGTTTCTGATCCGTCTGCGGGGTTACGTATTACGGAGATCTTCTATTCATTACAAGGTGAAGCCAACACTTCAGGCTTACCTACAGTGTTTATACGCTTAACAGGTTGTCCGCTGCGTTGTACTTATTGTGATACCACCTATTCTTTTGAAGGTGGTGAACGACACTCTTTAGAGGATATTATCCAGACCACGCTTGATTTTAAGACACCTTATATTTGTGTTACTGGTGGTGAACCATTAGCCCAACCCAATGCGTTACCACTCATGGAGCGTCTAGCAGATTTAGGCTGTGAAGTTTCCCTTGAAACGAGTGGAGCGCTAGATGTTTCAAAAGTGGATCGTAGAGTTTCCAAAGTCCTAGATTTAAAGACACCGACTTCAGGTGAAGACTCACGTAATTTAATGAGTAATTTAGACCATTTAACTCAACATGATCAGATTAAATTTGTCATATGCAATCGTGAAGATTATGAATGGTCTAAACAACAAGTGAATCAATATGAATTGCACAAGCGTGTAAGTACCGTTTGGTTCTCACCTGCGTTTGCTGTTGAAAAAGGTGCTGCAAAGTTACCGCAACTTGCGCGTGATTTAGCACAATGGATCTTAGAGGATCACTTACCAGTTCGTTTCCAGCTTCAATTACATAAGTTGCTCTGGAATGACGAAACAGGTCGTTAAAATGTAACAAATAGCTCAAATTAAAAACAGTACAGCACTTTTTGTGCTGTTTTTTTTAAGAGAAAATGATCTTTTAGTGCGCTGACACTTTAATGGTCGTGCCATTTAAATTAATCCCTTTCATTGAAATATCCCCAATTTTATTATTTATTGATGATGCATCTCCAACGCCTACTCCCCATAACATTGCATTAAAGCCATTTTGATCTCCAAGACGATTTATTTTGAGTTCCAGTCCATCTGTACGTATCGAACCTGCAACATCGAAATCAAGATTATTGATGCCGAAACGCCCTGGTTGAGTATTTTTTAAATTAATAAATTCTATTCCGAATGCGCCACCACCATCATGATCGTGGACTTTGAAGCCCTCTAAACGTAAGCCGTCTTTAAATATTCCATTCAGTTTTAAAAGACTGCCTTGAGGTGCTGAACCGAGCTGAATATTGGTAGAGAGATTGGATACATAAAATTTCATATTATCCATTATTTTAACGGGGTCACTATAGCCTCGTCCTGTTGGACTAACTTGACCCGATTTACCAACCCAAATATCACCGGTATTAATAATAATATCTTCAGGAACAAATACACCTAAATTCAGAAAAGGGCCTGTAGTACTACTCCCTCCTTGAGCATCGATTTTTAAGGTAATACTAATATCTGCCGAACCAGAAGAAAGTGATAATGGATTCTTACTACGTCCATTCGCTGTACCGAAAATTAAGGCACCTGCTTTTGTGTTTCCTTCGTTGTAATCTGGCCCGAATCCACTGTTATCGTGCCAAATCAAATCAGCTTGAATGGGTCCACCTGGTAAAAGGCTAATCGTAATACCATCTTGTGCTGCATATGTTGACAATTCTTGATCTGAAAGCTCCTCAAATGCAAAAGAATTTGTACTGATCAACGCAGCAGTGGTTAAAATTAAAGTATTAATTTGATTCATTTTCATTCCGTAAAAATTATTTTTGTAAGTTTTAATCAAGTGTTTGTTAAATTATATTTAATATTTAAACAAAAACAACAACTGTTTAAACTTTATTCGACTCAAAAGAGAGTTTTATCTCATCTTCTAAAACGAACATTTCGCGTTCTTTATAATGATCTCATTTAGTTTTGTGACTTATGCAGATCTATATATTCAAAAAATTTATACCCCATTATTCTTTATATAATCAGTTATAATTCATTTTTTATTTACTTTAATTTTTTGGAGTTCTCCTATGCGCCCTCGTGCCATTGTATTGTTATCAGGTGGTTTAGACTCAACGACTTGCTTGGCTTGGGCGCAAGCACGCTATGAATGTATCGCTTTAAGTTTTATGTATGGTCAACGCTCAACAACTGAATTGGATGCTGCACGTAAACTGACACAACAAGCAGGCGTTGAACATCGCGTGATTAATATAGATTTGGGTAATTTAGGTGGTTCTGCATTAACTGATCATTCCATTGATGTTCCTGATCAAGAACAAGAAGGGATCCCTGTCACTTATGTTCCAGCACGTAATACGATTTTCCTGTCTTATGCACTTGCAGCAGCAGAAGTGTTTGACGCAGAAGCCATCGTAATTGGAATTAATGCGGTAGATTATTCTGGTTATCCAGATTGTCGACCAGAATTTATTGAAGCATTTGCCAATATGGCAAGATTAGCGACAAAAGTAGGTGTGGAAGGAAAACCTCTTAAATTTGAAACACCTTTACTACAATTATCCAAAGCAAATATTATTCGCTTAGGCATCGAACATGGCGTAGACTACAGTCAAACGGTGTCATGCTATCAAGCAGATGACCAAGGACGAGCTTGTGGAAAATGCGACAGCTGTCGTTTGCGTAAACAAGGTTTTGCAGATGCTGGCGTTGAAGACCCAACTCGTTATATACCGTAATAACAGGGTGCCATATATGAAAAATTTAAAATCAAACATTATTCTTTCAGCGATTGTTTCTGCTGCAGCACTTTTCGGTTCTGCGGCTCAAGCAAATGAGCCGAATAATAAAATGCAGCAAGCCTACAAAAGTACTAACGTAAAATCTGCACTGATTAATGTTTGTAAGGAAGAAACTGCTAAAGGGAACAAGCTTTCTGCTACTGAAGTCAGCAAATATTGTACATGTGCAATTGAAGCAGACGGCAAGCTAACTAATGCTCAAAAATGGGAAATCCAAAGTGCGATTAACCAAAAGAAAAGCCCTTCTACTTTAGCTATCGTGAAGAAACAGAACGCTGATCTTCAAGCATGCTTCGGCCCACAGTTAACGTCTAAGCTACAGTCGTTAACAGAGGAAGCAATGAAAGCAGCACAAGCTAAAAAATAATCGCAATTTACATAAGATAGCCACCTCGTGTGGCTATTTTTTTTGAATTCCCCTATAAATGTAGTGACAAATTTTGAGGAAAATATAATGTCTACGGAAACGATTAGTTTACCCAATCAAACATTCCTAACGACTACAGGTTCTGTGAATTTAACTGAGTTGAATACAGATTGGCTCATCATTTATTTTTATCCAAAAGATTCAACGCCTGGGTGTACAACGCAAGCTGTTGTTTTTTCATGTTTGAAAGATCAGTTTGATGCGCTTCATACCACTATTTTCGGTGTTTCTAGGGACTCAGTGAAAGCCCATCAAAACTTCACCGAAAAGCAATCTTTAACAATTGATTTGATTAGCGATAAAGAAGAAGTGCTTTGCCAACACTTTGATGTGATTAAAGAGAAAAATATGTATGGAAAAAAAGTGATGGGGATTGAGCGCTCAACTTTTATTTTTCATCAAGGAAAACTCGTTAAAGAATATCGTAAAGTCAAAGCTGCAGGGCATGCTGAACAAGTGCTTGAAGATTTAAAAGCTTTGCAAAACTAATAAAAAACCCACGATTGACGTGGGTTTCATCTACTTATAATTTTTTTTAACTACAATTAGAAATCAAAGCTTACGCCAAGTTTATAAGTTCTTGATCCACCAATCAGCGCATAATTCGAGTTAAAAGCACCTTCCCAATATTTTTTATCTGTAATGTTATCAACATTAGCTAAGAACGTCGTATTCACGCCACCAAGCTTGGTCTTATAACGTGCACCTAGATCGATGACGGTATAATCTGGAAGTTGCAAGGTATTGGTATCATTTAAATACTGTTCGCTGACATAACTTGCTCTGGCATTTAAATTTAATCCTTCGAGTTGTGGGACATCATAATCCACCCCAAGCGTTGCAGTAAAATCAGGTACACCAAAAACTTGATTTCCTTGATTCATTTGAGCTTTGGAATATTTTGCATCAATATAAGCCATACTTCCCATTAGGTTTAAATCTTCAGTAATCGCTCCAGAAAATGACCACTCAATGCCGCGTGATCGAGTTTCAGCACCATCTGTTGTAATTTGATTAATTGTTACACCATTTTCTGTATAAGGTTCAATCGACTTGCTCATCGTGCTTGGTTTTTCAATTTGATAAAGTGCCAGCGTATTCAGCCAAGTTCCATGCTGATGTTTTGCACCTAACTCATATTGCTTCGTCACAAACGGCGCAAAAGTGACTTTGTCGTTTGCATCATTGACATTATCAACGGTCGATCCTTCTGATAACCCTTCTACATAGCTTGCATATAGTGACAAGTCTTCACCAAAAGGTTTAACGACGATCCCTAAACTTGGTGAAATACGGTCTTCTTGGTAATTTTTTTTGGTCTGTAAATTATTCGTTTCAATATCTTGATAACGAGCGCCTACAATCAATTGAAGCTGATCATTCAATAATGAAATTTGATCAGTCAATGTATAACTGATGTACTTATTATCTGCTAAAGGTGCAATTTCTGGACGCTGTAAAGGCATATTGCCTTCTTTACTTGGGTCATAAAGATTGGTGTTAAAATCTACAGGAGGAGCTCCACGTCCTTTATGTTGATCCGATTTTTTATTTAAATAATCTGCACGCAATCCAACATTATGCTGTATTCCAGCAGTATCAAATTTTCCTTCAACCCCAATGTGTGCTGTTTTATTTTTTTCATTTGCACCCACTCGGTAATATTGTGAAGAGGCATCGCCGTCTTCATTCTTTACGATCATTCGTGTACCGAATAAATGACCATCATATGATTTTTCAGCATATCCTAGACCAGCAAAGGTTTTCAAATAGGGAGTAAATTGATATTCACCTGATAAGCTAGCAAATTTACTGTCAGAATTCCCTTCTAACCACGGAAAATAGTTTTGGCCACCTTTAGGCGGTGCAATGACTTTGTTAACTGTATCTTTTCCACCCAGTGCAACCATTGTCGGTGACCCACCATCGCGATTTTGCTTAATAGCATAACTATCAAAATTAATTTTAAGTTTATCCGTGGTGTAATCCGCAGCGATGGAACCAAGAACTAGGCGATCATTCATATCATTAATGATATGTTCACCATCACCATATGTACCATTGACCCGGACACCAAACTCACGGTTTGCACCAAATCGTCTTGACACATCAATACCTGATTGATAGTAGCCGCCATCTTGGTATTCTGTGTTTAGTCTTGTGATGTCTTTGTCAGCGCGTTTAGAGTTGGCAATGACCACACCACCAACGCCTCCATTCGGTGCCATACCAGCGACAATTGCATTTGGTCCTTTCAAAACTGTCACTGATTCTAAAAATTCAGTCGGCACTTTTCCGTATGGTGCAACACCATAAAATCCGTTGTAGTTCATATCCTCATGATTTAAGTCAAAACCACGAATTTTGAAGTTTTCGTTTAAATGACCTTGATTTGTCGTCAGTCGAATACTGGCATCATTTTTTAAAACATCACCTACGGTGGATGCCTGTCTTTCTCGTATTAATTGCTCCTCATATTGCGTTACAGTGAATGGTGTATCGATTAATTTTTTTTCACCTAAAGCACCCAACTTAGATACATTGCTTAATTTTCCATCTGCATATGCATTTATCGCTTCAGCTTGTGTTGTAATCGTAGGAAGTTGGTTTTGATCATTTGCCCATGTGATAGTCGCTATACCGCCACTCATCATAAGAACACTTACAGATTGAGAGAGTAATTTGATACTGTAATTTTTCATTTTCGGAACAATTAATAATAATGAGAATCATTATTATATGATTCTCATTATTATCTTTATGTGAGTTTTTGTTCATTAAATGTTGTTATCTAACGACGTACAAGCTTTAGAGGAATTTATTTAATCAATATTCATATAATTAAGTTATAGGCGATGTACCACATGATTAGAGCAATCAAAATATCCAAGGCTTGCCATGCGCGGGGATTGTGAAAGTAAGCTGATAGATATTGCGCACCAAAACCCAAACTAAAGAAAAATAACCATGATGCCGTGATCGCACCTATGGCAAACGATAATAAGTGATCTTCAAATTGCGTCGATATTGCGCCTACAAGCACGACAGTATCTAGATACACATGGGGATTCAGCCATGTGAATGCCAAGCAAAAGAGAATAATTTTAAACCATGAAACAGCCGTATGATGATCAAGACACATCGATTTTTTGGTCGAAAATGCTTGATAAAAATGATGGGCACCATATACCACTAGAAATGCGGCACCACCCCATTGTGCATACGTCATTATTTGTGGATGGCCTGAGATAAACTTCCCAAATCCAAATACGCCAGCCAAAATTAGAAGTGAGTCTGAAAAGGCACAAATGAGGCAAATGGATAAAACATATTCTTTTTTTAAGCCCTGTTTAAGCACAAAAGCATTCTGAGCACCTATCGCCATAATCAAACTTAAACTCGTTACAAAGCCATTAAACAGTACGAATAAAGACATAAAACACCTAATATTTATCATTAGGCGGATTATGAACAATTCAATCTTAAATTGAGTATTATTAAATTAATATTAAGTTCATTAAGTTTTATTAAATCATGATTTTCAATTATAAAGACTGTGTCGCGTTTATCACCGTGGCGGAAACTGGAAGTTTTGATCTGGCTGCTAAAAAGCTTTGTCTCTCTGCGGCTGCAATTACTCTTCGAATCCAACAATTAGAACGGCAGATTGGGCAAACATTAATCCTGAGAGAACGACCTTGTCGTGTGACACATTCAGGTGAAATATTGCTTGAACATTTATTAAGGCAAAAGCGTCAAGAAGAAAATGTTCTGCAGCTTATTCAGGGAAAAAGTCAAAATTCTGAGTTTTATAAAATTATCATTGGAACGAATGCAGATTCATTAGAAACTTGGCTTTTGCCTGCGATTGCTGAAAAGTTAATAGAGCATAAAATCACAATACAACTTCGAATAGATGATCAGGATCATACGCATCAATTAATGGAATCAGGCTATGTAAATGCATGTATAAGCGCTGAATCCCAACCCATGACAGGTTGCCACTCAGAATTTTTGTTCACGATGCGTTATCAAATGGTGTGTACGCCAGAATTCAAATTAGCATGGTTTAAAAACGGACTAAATCGCGATTCCTTTCGCTGTGCGCCTGCGGTCATCTTTAATGATAAAGATCATTTACATGAAACGGTTCTACTCAATCAATTTGGATTACCGCAATCTAGTTATCCATATCATTATGTCCCCTCCTCAAAGTCATTTGTCGATGCAATCCAACTCGGTTTAGGCTATGGCATGGTGCCTGAACTGCAAATTCAAGACTTACTCGATCAAGGACAATTGATTTGTTTGTTGCCTGAGGCAACACAAGACGTTGATCTATATTGGCATCATTGGAAACAGCAGTCCCCACAACTCAAACATATTACTGACATACTCATGACATTAAAAAAGCAGTGATTGAATCACTGCTTTCTTTTTATCGATTTAGTTGGCTTTCCATTGCCCTTCAAGCTTGATATTCACTTTTTCGCCAATTCCACCAATCGCTTTGCGCATACCAAAATCACTACGGTTGATGACTGTTGAAGATTGTACATTCAACACATTTGGATTCGATGCATTTGGAGTTAAAGTTGTCTCAAATGAAACTGGACGTGTCACACCACGCATAGTGAGTTGTCCATCAAATTTGTATTTATTATTTCCTAAAGCACGAATTTGATTACTTTGAAAGGTCACAGTTTTATATTTGCTTGCATGAAAGAAACTGTCACCAAAGACCATATCCTTTAAAGAGTTTTTGCTCAGTTTAAGGCTATTCACATCCATCACAAATTTAGCTGAACCTTGATTAGGCTGTGCCGGATCAAAATTCATCTGTGATTGATACTTTTGAAATTGCCCATTTACAATCGACATTCCTGCAGATCGGATATCAAAGCTGATCTTACTGCTAGGTGATAGTGTCCATGTTTGCGCTTGAGCAAAAACAGAAGCAGACAATAGCACTGTGGCCAAACTCATTTGTGTAATAGTACGCACGATTTCCCTCGGTTTTCTTGTGTTAAACACAATCATTCAATTGATGCACTCAAACTTGTACTGTCTTGACGTTGGTATTTAGTTTTAAGTTGTTGGTAAATTTCTGAATTTTGAAACGCTTGTAAAAAATGAATGGTTCCGTGGGGAAGTTCTTTTTCCATAATTTCCCCCCGATAGTATGCTTCGCGAAGTGGTGTTGCAGAAATTGCACCTTTTAAACTATCAAGTTCCAACATCTCCCATTCTGGGAAAAATTTTAGATAATAGGATGAGTCATCTTTAAAGTGACCGATTAAGCCAACTTGATCATTTGGCTGTACTACACTCGCCACTAAAGATTTGACCAATTTTTGCCATTTTTTATCATTATAAACATCAATGACGTGTACAAATTTGATTCTTGCCTGTTGATCAGGAGAAAAGTTAGACAAAATCATCTGTTCACGTTCAATGGCTAAAAATGGATTTTTTATATTCCGCTCTAATTGAGCAGAACCAAGCGCTAAAATAACATTCTGGCTATGCGTTAGCGCAATTTTAATGGTTTCCATATGTGCCAAATGAAAAGGCTGAAAACGTCCGATATAAACCAAATAATCAAATTTATAATTCATCGCCAAGTCACGTTTATGAACTGATCAGTTATGTCACTCTTCGCCAGAATACGACATAATAGATTTCATAAAATCTATATTAATTGAAAGCAAGGATAGTACGATGTCATTAAGTTGTATTCAACAACCTCATGAGCATTTAAATGCAAAATTAGAAGATGGTGTGCTGACCTTGGCGATTAATCGTCCTAAAGCCAAAAATGCATTATACGGCGAATTATACCTATGGATCGCCAAAGCCTTTGATGAAGCAGACAAAGAGCAATCCGTTCGTGTGGTCATTTTACGTGGCGAAGATGCAGACTTCAGTGCTGGTAATGATATGCAAGACTTCATGAAATCTGCGGCGATGAAAGATCAAATTCGCCCAGAAGATGGTCCTCCTTTCGTACTGTTAAAATCTGCTGCTAAATTTTCCAAACCCTTGATTGCTGCGGTACGTGGTGTGGCAATTGGAATTGGCGTAACGATCTTATTGCATAGCGACTTAGTTTATGCAGATAACACTGCTTTGTTCCAAATTCCATTTGTAAGCTTAGGTCTTTCACCTGAAGGCGCATCTAGTAAATTACTAGCACGTCAAGCAGGTCATGTGAAAGCAGCAGAACTTTTATTAACTGCTGATAAATTCGACAGTGAAAAAGCATTGGCTGCAAACTTGATCAACAGTATTGAATCTGACGTTTATGCAACTGCCGCTCAAAAAGCCACTCAACTGGCTTCACTACCACTTGCTTCTCTCGTGCAATCTAAAGCCTTAATGAAACATGATGTTGATGAAATCGTGTCCTGGATTGATCATGAAGCAGTAATCTTTATGGGGCGCGTCGGCTCTCCAGAAATGATGGAAGCTGTACAAGCTTTTATGCAAAAACGTAAACCTGATTTCACACAATTTAATTAAGCTAAAAGATCCGAGTCTCACGACTCGGTGAATACTCTCTATCTAAGGAATGGATCATGACGACTGAAAAAAAACGCTACTACGAACCTGCACCACAAGGCATTGATGTTGAAAATTTCAAAAAGGTCGTGACCAGTCGTCGATCTGTTCGGAAGTTTACAGGAAAACCTATACCGTCTGATATCCTCGATCAATGTTTAGATTTAGCACTCTTGGCCCCTAATTCATCTAACTTACAACCTTGGACTTTTTATGTTGTCCAAAATCCTGAAAAGAAACAAAAGATTGTAAAAGCGTGTCTAAATCAATGGGCTGCGCGCACAGCGGCTGAATTGATTGTCTGTGTCGCACGTACAGATCGAATTAATGAAATGGCAAAGCTGAATATTCAAGAATTTCCATTTCCTGAGATTCCTCCACTCGTCAAAAAATATTACACCTATATTCCACTGAATTATAAAACGGGTTACTTAAATGCAATTGGTAACTTTAAGAAAGTAACTTTCAAAGTAGCACGTACTTTTGACAAACAAATGCCTGTTACCGCTTTTACACCTGCGGATGCCAAACTTTGGGCAGCGAAGACAACAGCTTTAGCCTGCGAAAATCTTGTACTCGCGCTCAGAGCTTATGGATTCGACAGTTGTATGATGGAAGGTTTTGACGAACCTTTAGTATGTAAAACATTGGGGCTCAATGCTAAAGAGTTTCCAATTATGGTCATTGGTGCGGGAGAGCGTGCTGAAGATGGTGTGTTCTTCCCACAATATCGTTTCGATCGAGACTTATTTATTCAAAAAGTTTAAATGTAATATCACACATTTTTGATGACTTATTTTTCGTGTTGACACTTCAAACAATTGCTTACTGTTTGTAGTGTCAATTTTTTTCTTTTATCTCGATTTATATTTTTGATTGTATTTTTCCAAAAATGATTTTAAGCCAAAATATTAATTGAGAATAAGATGAAAATTAAACTTCCCTCAAGCATTGTTAAACATATAGATCATTCAGCTCTAGTAAATGGTCAAGCTTTTGATGCAAACACTGCGATCCACACACCTCTCGGAAAATATACCTGTGTACACTACGGGATCATGATTCCCAATCTACCTGCCCCATTCAACTTCTTAAATATGATTGTGGTTGCAGGACAACCTCTCGTTAAAATATTCAGAAATTCTCATTTAATAAAAACTTCAGATTTAGATACCGCAAATCTATTAATTGGTACTGCTGCAACGCAGCCTAATTTATTTTCTGGATATAGTATACAGCATGAATGTTTACTGGCGACTAATGGTCAATATCTCAAATTCGGTAATGACTTAGTTATAGAGGTTAACTACCCAGACATTAAAGCAACTCGCCAAGGTCATGCTTTCAATTATGAACTTAAATTAAAAGCGACTGATAAAATCGCACATTTCGTTAAACTCGCCGGAAGCATGTATGAACATTGGTCACTGCTTTGTGAGTACCAAGGATATTTAGAACTCGATGGGCAGAAAACTCAGGTTCAAGGTCTATGCACCTTCGAATATGCACGTGGTGTCAATATCAACATTCCCATTCGATTTTTTACTTATCAAATCTTAAATATTAATAACCACACTCAAGTCTTATTTGTGGACACTCATGGTCCAATGGGTTTAGTTTTGCAAAGTCGTGTTTACGTTCGTTCTGTAGATCATCATGGAGGAATATACGAACGAGGGCTTAAATCTGTCGTGCATGAATATGAGCCTGAACCTGTAACTACACCAAATGGCATTAAAATGCGTTTACCTCGAGTCTTTGAATGGCAAGTCAATGATGATCAAGGCAATCTTTTGATTTCTATTTATGGCAAGGCCAATGGCGACTTTAAATATGGTATGGCTGGCGGTTATGCAGGTAGTTACCAATATTCAGGTCAATTCAAAGGTCAGCATATTCAGGGTCGAGGTTATATTGAGTATATTGATCCTATAAGCAATTAAGCGCTTCAAAATAAACTTTCAATAATTAAGCCTCATGAGATGGGGCTTTGACATTTAAAGACATGTTCATTCATTCAAATTATTTCTAAACTCATTTCAACATTATAATTTCAGCATTTTAAACTGAGGATAGAGCATCCTTAGTTTTTCCAATGCATGACTTGAGTCTTGAATATCGGTATGAGCGCAAGAAAAAGTAAAATCAGAACCGATGCTGGTATTTTTCCAAGCATGGTATACGAGACAATGCAAAATATGGGCGTTGATGTGGATTTAATATTTTCGCAATTAAATGCGTTACAACATCCAATCGACTATCCTCAACGCGATTTAAGATATGACAATCGTGTTCAAAAAAAATTCTGGGAACTCACAGAAGTTATTACACAAAATTCCAATATTGGTTTAACTGTCGGTCACCATCTCCCCACTTTTCGTGGTCAACTTTTTGAATACATTTTTTTAAGTAGTGCAAATTTTGGCGATGCATTAAAAATAGCAATGAAATACTATCAATATTTCACTACAGGATTGGATATTGAACTTCACATAGGAGATGACACCGTTACCCTAAAAGGTTTTCATCACCCTGTCCGTCATTATTTAGAATGTACGATTACCATTGTTTTATCTTTTTTTGATTATATCAGTCAGGGAAAATTTCAAGCACAAGAAATTTGGCTCAGCTACGACAATACAGAATTTCAGGACTTATATCATGAGCTATGGCATTGCCCAGTTTATTTTAATCAGCCTTATGGTTGTATAAAATTCAAAGCAGAAATTCTAGAATATGCCTCTCCGTCTGCTCAGCCTGATTTATTTCTGTTACATCAAGCTATCATTGAGAAGCACATTGAACTTGTAGATAAACATGAACTAGTCATTCAAATTGAAGAGGCTTTAGGCGAACAACTAAAATTAAGACAATTCGCTCTAGAAGATATCGCAAGAATTCTTAAACTCTCCCCGCGTAAAATCCAAATTTCACTCAAAGATATTGGAACTAATTACGAGAATGTTCTAACGTCATTCAGACAAAAACTTGCTCGTCAGTTACTAGCGAAAACCGCACTCAAACATGATGAAATTGTCTATTTAACAGGGTTTTCAGAGCCATCAGCCTTTTCTCGAGCCTTCAAATATTGGACAGGAGAATCTCCATCCTCGTATCGTCAGCGCATACAAAATTCAACCGATCATGGGTCAATAGAGATAATGTGTAAGAATTCAAAAGCTGGTTCTTCATAAGGATGACTGGCTTTTAATGCACGTGCCACTTCTATGGCTTTATCTTCAGGCACAATAGTTTCTACACGCCACTCTTCAACTTGTTCAAGCTCTCCGACTTGACCTATAAATGGTTGA
Organism: Acinetobacter sp. ANC_7655; assembly: GCF_056784015.1. NCBI lineage: Bacteria > Pseudomonadati > Pseudomonadota > Gammaproteobacteria > Moraxellales > Moraxellaceae > Acinetobacter > Acinetobacter sp. ANC_7655. The sequence continues at coordinate 72,119 of NZ_JBWYJB010000004.1, forward strand.
GCCCCATTGACAGGTTTAAATTGACCTAAGCCCTTGACCTGCCAAGCGCATTGCTCATAATCACCGATCCCGCCTGCACCTGCTTCAAATACTGCCTGTTTCGTCAACTCTAGATGTGATTCTGGTACAAAATAGATCAGTTTAAGCATGAATAACCTCTTCCACTCTTTTCCGCTCTGTTGTCATTTGCATAAGGGCTTCAGTAATCATTTTCAATGCAATATTGTTTGAATGACGATGATAATTCGCATATAGACCAAGCTGTGGTAATTGCTCATCTGTTTTCACAATTTTGATATTATGATTTAAAAACTTCAGGAGGTATTCGGGAGCAAAACTAAAGCCCATTCCCAAATTAATCAGATTGATATGCTGTAATACATTAGTCACCCACAGCATTTGATCATCCATCTTTTCGAAGGGAACTAGAACATTTAATTTGTCATAGAATATTGGTGAAGCATTTTGTTCACACATAATGACTGATGAATTTTTTAATTCTTGTAGTTTCAATGTCCGTTCTGAAGGATGAAGATTGTCTGCAGCCACCAAATAAATTTGTTCTGTCAAAATATGGATATCTTCATAATCTGAATGATCCATTTTGTATCGAGTAAAACATATATCAAGTTCAGCATTTCTAAGTTTTTGTATTTGCTCAGTACAAGTCAAACTGTGTAAATGAATTTTAAGATTTGGAATATTCTTTTTTAACTGTGCCAGAATGCTAGGCATCAGTTTCAGTTCAGCCACATTCAAAAATCCAATGTGAATCTGATTATTCTTTTGCTGAGCGACCTGTCTAGCTGCAGCTACAGCTTGCTTGGCATTGTCCAGCGTCAAAGCTGCGTATTTTAAAAATGCTTCCCCCTCATCAGTCAGTTTGACTTTACGAGTGGTCCGATCAAATAAAGTAACACCGACTTCCTGTTCAAGATCTTTAATTTGCTGACTGAGTGATGGTTGTGCGGTATAGAGCTTTTCGGCAGCTTTAGTAAAGCTTTGCTCTTGAGCAACAGTCATAAAATACCGTAAATGTCGTAATTCCATATCTCAATCAGCCCATCGTGCATAAGTGCACGTTCATTACTTTGAATTTTATATAGATCGATAGTTTATATGAATACGACTATAGATCACTGCACTTTTTTTCTAGACTGACTCAATTCAAAAACTCTCCCCATGTATTCAATTCATTTAGGAAAAAGCATGTCTCAACATTTTGACACTGATGTTCTTGTCATTGGTACTGGTCCTGCTGGTTCAACTCTGGGGCTTGCCCTTGCCAATTATGGCGTCAAAGTTCAATTGTTTACCCAGTTTAATTGGTTAGCCAACAGTCCTCGTGCACATATTACTAATCAACGTGCCATGGAAGTCCTCCGTGATTTAGGTATCGAAGAACAGGTGAAGGAAATCGCAACACCTTGGGAACACATGGGTGAAAGCCTGATCACAACCAGTTTAGTCGGCGAAGAAATTGCCCGTATCAGTGCTTGGGGCACAGGTGATGAGCGTCATGGCGATTATATCAAAGGAAGTCCATGCCCTTTAGTGGATCTTATCCAACCTAAAATGGAAGCGCTGCTCGTTAAAAATGCGGCTAAGCGTGGCGCTATTTTTAACTTCAATACTGAATATTTATCTCACGTACAAGATGAACACGGCGTGACTGCAACATTCCTCAATCATATTACCAATACCGAATTTAGTTTACGTGCAAAATACTTGGTGGGAATGGACGGTGCACGTTCAAAAGTTGTCGAACAATTGGGATTACCACTTGAAGGCGTTATGGCGCGAGCTGGTACAGTGTATGTGACCTTTAAGGCGGACTTATCTAAATATGTTCAGCACCGCCCTGCTATTTTGCAATGGATAGTCAATCCTGAAGCAAGTTTTGGTGATTTAGGTATGGGGCTATTGCGTGCCATCACCCCATGGAATGAGTGGATTATGGGTTGGGGCTTCGATATTTCTAAGGGCGAGCCTCAAGTGACTGCAGAGCAAGTTCGTGCACGTTTAGATGCTTTCGTTGGTGAGCATGTTGAAGATGTTGAAATTCAAAAATTGTCTTATTGGTACGTGAACCAAACATGGGCAACTGAATATTCGAAAGGTCGTGTATTCTGTGGTGGTGATGCAGTGCATCGTCACCCACCATCAAGTGGTCTAGGCTCAAACACCTGCATGCAAGATGCCTTTAATCTCGGTTGGAAACTTGCATATGCAGTTAAAGGTTGGTCTCAACCTACGCTTCTCGATTCTTATACCGTTGAACGTGCGCCTGTAGGTAAGCAAATTGTTGCGCGAGCAAACCAATCACGATTTGATTATAAACACCTCAAAGAAGTTTTTGGTTTTGATCAAGGTGTAACAACCCAAAAGCAAATGCTGGAGCGTATTTTTGCTGAAAATGAACAAGGCGCTGAAATACGTACAAAACTCTACAATGCATTAGCAATTAAAAATTTTGAATTTAATGCTCAAGGTGTTGAACTGAATCAGCGTTATAGCTCAAATGTGGTCATCTCTGAATCAGAACCTGAAGTCTTTAAACAAGATGAACAACTTTACCTTCAAGCCACTACACGCCCAGGAGCAAAAGTACCGCATACTTGGCTCATCAATGCTAAAGGTCAAAAAGTTTCAACTTTAGATATTACGGGCAAAGGTCGTTTTACCTTACTCACTGGCCTGTCAGGCAAAGGCTGGAAACAAGCTGCTGAACAGCTTAATCTTGAGTATTTAGATGTCATTCAAATCGGTTCAAGAGATTATCGTGATGTCTATGGTACATGGAATGCGAAGTCTGAAATTCATGAATCTGGTGCTGTTTTAGTACGTCCAGATGGCTATGTTGCTTGGCGTTATCAAGACAGTACAAATGAATCTTTTGATTTTGAAAATACTTTGAGAGCAGTTCTGAAACAGATCCAACTTACTGTTTAAACGAATAAAGCCACCGTTAGGTGGCTTTATTCTGCTGAATTTTTTGGCTAACGTCAGGATTAATAAACAAAGTGTCTTATGATCATGGTCGAAATTTGTTAGATATGTTTATTTGACTTCCTTCATCCTATATACACACAGCTTAACTTGGTATTTCCCTGAGGTGTTTCATCCAAGCTCAGCTCACTAATCCACTTCTCGCCAAAGTATTTTTTCAGTTGATAAAGTACAGTCGATGGGTGACCTTGAAAAATAAAATAATAAGCGCCTGATTCACTCTCTGAAGTTTTAATTGCTTGAAATGCAATTTTGATGACTCGCACACCATACTTTTTAAAGTTCACAGCAAAATCATCTTGAACCATATGTTTGGTTTTATAATTCTTATAAGCATAAACACCCTTATAAATATTATGGGCTAATTTTAATTCGTGGTTTGTCTGATTTACCTTAATTCCACGCTTTTTTGTTCATTAAGATCATTTGAAATTTGAAAGATTTGCGCTGACGCTTGACAGTTTAAAGAATTTAAATTCATCAGTTTATCAACTGTAATATTTGTTGGATAAGCATGACTGCACATAAGTGCCAAGCCTGTTAAGATCAATATTTTTTTCATAGTGACTATTCTAAAATCTAAAATTTATAAAACATTAAAACCACGAACAATCTGATGACTCGATTGAGTTTTAAAGTTAAATAATAGTTACTCAGTTTAATTAGGTATTTTTAAGCTCCAAATATATTATTCATATAAATTCAACAATTTAAAAAATATTTTACTCTACAAAATTCTTTATTTAATTGTTTATTGAAATAGTAGAATTAACTTATAGAGGGCTTTTGATAAAAATCTGCCTCACTACTTGTGAGTGACTGTTTGGATATATTCCGTTATTGAACAAAATAGTCATTATTAAGTTTTATTTATACAAATTATCATTAAAGCAAAAAAATTAGCTGAGTATTCAAAGGATTGTCACATTTCTTTCATATCATGACATGGTTCAATTATGAACATATTATAATGAAAGGAGTTTAAAATGAATAAGTTAATTTTATCATCCCTACTTTTAGGTGTGTCTGTTCCAGCGCTCGCTGACTTTAATTGTAACGGTGTAATTAAGAATAAAACCATTGATGACAATATAAAAGTGAAACAACCATGTACGCTTGATCAAGTTACGGTCAAAGGCAATGTAATGCTCTATTCAAATGCGCAAGCAACTATTTTAAATAGCACGATTGACGGTAACCTCGAATCTAAAGGAAATTTTGGTCAAGTGACGGCTAAAAACAATAGCATTGACGGCAATATTCAACTTGAAAAAGGTAAAACGATCCAACTGCACAATAACCGTGTAGATGGCAATATTGAACTTAAAGAAAATCGTTCAAGCATTCAGGTTACTGCAAATCAGGTCGATGGTAATTTAAAATGTGAGTCAAATAGCCAAACTCCAAAAGGCGGACAAAACCGCGTTAAGGGGGACAAAGAAGGACAATGTCGTAGCTTGTAATCATTTATTCTATCAGCATCAACTTAAAGATTCATTAACTGAGCTTTAAATTCGAATTTAAAGAAAGCCACCTTAAGGTGGCTTTTTTTTACGCAGTTAAGAAATAACCTGCAATTAAAAATAGGATTTGAAGACTGGTCACAAAAGCGAATAGCTTCCAGCCTTTTTGCCTCAACTCGTGTTTGTTCAGTATCATCATTGTTTTGGTCATATCGTCACCTCATACCTGAGTTAAAAACGAACCACATTAAATTCTTACTTATTATGGTTAGCTATATGTCCAATAAATACACTTGTCCTAACCTCTATATAAAAGCAAAAACCAAACCAAGTCCAGTGGGAGAAAGATTTTGAAACCAAATCTATAAAAGAAAAAACCACCAAAATGGTGGCCGAATAAGCTCATGTTAGCGAATCTACATTTATTTTTCCATAAGGTAAATTTAAGATACTATTTAACAATGCTTTTTATTAATAAATTTATTCATTATTTATCTTTTAAGCTCCACGTTGAAAATAAAAAAACCGACATTGATCCAGCTAAATTGACTGCCAATTCAGCATGACGCGATGCAGGCTTAAAATTCTTTTTGCCCTGACCATGTGCATCCCCTACTTTGTTTCTCAATGATCCTAAGCCTTCAATCACTGAACTACATCCTCCAAGAATCTGTTTAAAAGTTTGTTCTGTGTGTTGAGAAGGCGCTAAATTTAATTCTTTACTGACTAATCTATACAGTTGATTAATATCAGGTGCATTTCCATAGTCAACTTGATGTTCATCAAGAATATATTTACAAGTCGACTCTAAAAGTGTCCTTGCTAATGTAATAGCACCATCAGGATCAGTTACTCTCCGCTCTAATGCTTTCTGCCATATTTGATGAATATAATCAGAACTTAATTCGTTAATTCTCAACTCCACTACTTGATCTAAGGGAGAAGTATTTCGTCTTTGTAAAACATTCAATAACTCTTTAAATTCTGAATAAATATAATTCTCACGTTCCACATAAGATTTAAAATCCCATTTAATTCTCGCTTCAAACTCATCTAAGGTATTTGTATCTTTAACAATAAATGGAATATATCCATAGAGGTTTTTTTTATCAGCAATTCTTTTCTAAGCTCTTTAAATGCCTCTGAAGCACCTTTTTCATAACTATCTGTAGCCCTAGCTATTAGCAATTCACGCAAGTGTAATACTTTTTCAATTAAACCAGACATTTGAGAACTCTTTATTTGTTTTCAACTCAATTCTACATCTTCAAAACAATAATTTACTTATGAAAAAGCCACCTTATGGTGGCTTTTTCAATCTATTGATTTAATCAACCAATAAACTTACGAGCATTACGGAACATACGTAACCATGCACCATCTTGATCCCAATCTTCAGGTTTCCAAGAGTGCTGAATCGCACGGAAGTTACGCTCTGGATGAGGCATCATAATCGTTGCACGACCATCAGTTGAAGTCACACCTGTAATTGCTTCAGGTGAGCCGTTCGGGTTCAATGGGTAATGTTGAGTTGGATTACCTTGGCTATCAACATAACGTAAAGTCACTTGATTACCCGCATTCAATGCAGCAATAGAGCTGTCCGCTGCAACAACGCGACCTTCACCATGCGCCACAGCAATTGGTAAAATCGAACCTTCCATACCTTCTAACAGTACAGATTTAGATTTTTCAACACGAACGTTTACAGCTCGCGCTTCAAACATTTCTGATACATTACGATGGAAACGTGGCCAGTTTTCAGCACCTGGAATGAGTGGAGCCAATTGAGACAACATTTGGCAACCGTTACAGATCCCGAGTGAGAACGTTTCTTGACGGTTAAAGAATTTCTCAAATTGATCACGAAGTTTAGGATTGAATAATACTGACTTCGCCCAACCACCACCAGCGCCTAAAACGTCACCGTAAGAGAAACCACCACATGCCACCAAACCTTCAAATTCATCAAGGCTTACACGACCAGCAAGTAGGTCACTCATATGGACATCAATCGTATTGAAACCAACTTTATCGAATGCAGCTGCCATCTCGACATGACCGTTTACACCCTGCTCACGCAAGATTGCCATATTCGGACGACGTGTATTGATATACGGTGCTTCAACTTCTTCATTCAAATCGAATGTCGCTTTTGCAATAAGACCTTTATGATCTTTATTCGCAATTAAACTATATTCTTGATCTGCAGTTTCCACGTTGTCACGTAAACGTTGAATCTGATGTGACACTTCAGTCCACGCTTGTTGCAGTTCAACACGATCAAGCATTAAACCATTGATCGTTAGCGTATCAGTAGTATTCACTGTACCAACGACACTGATCGCATCTTTTAAACTTGATGCTGCAACTTCAGCCTGTAGTGCATCCCAGTCTGCTTTAGCAATTTGTAATACCGCACCAATTTCTTCAGCAAATAAGCTTGCTACAGACTGATCTTCTAAAGCCACACCTAAACGTGAAGCGAACATCATCTCTGCAACAGTTGCGATTAAACCACCATCACCGATGTCATGGTAAGCCTTGATTAAGCCACGGTTGTTCCAATCTTGCACCAATGCAAAGAATGCTTTGAAGTCATCGAAGCTATCTACGTCAGGCGTTACAGAACCAATTGCTTTATACACTTGCGCAAGGATCGAACCACCTAGACGGAATTGACCTTTAGACAAATCAATACGTACAAGTACTGAATCTAAGTTTTTCAATTCTGGTGTTAATGTCTTACGCACATCAGTCACTGGTGCAAATGCTGTGATCACACCTGACATTGGAGAAGTTACAGACTTATCTTCACCTTCGTCATTCCAAGTCGTACGCATCGATAAAGAATCTTTACCTACAGGAATTGCGATACCAAGCGCAGGACACATTTCCATACCGATGGCTTTTACACCTTCGAATAATGCTTGATCTTCGCCTACTTGACCTGCTGCTGCCATCCAGTTCGCAGACAATTTAATGTCGCTGATTTTCTCGATTTTTGCAGACATGATGTTCGTAATTGACTCAGCCACTGCTAAACGTGCAGATGCCGCAGGATTTAACAATGCTACAGGTGGACGTTCACCCATTGCCATTGCTTCGCCTGTGTAGCCCACTAAACTTGTTGTTGTTACCGCAGCATCCGCTACAGGCACTTGCCATGGACCAACCATTTGGTCACGTGCAACCATACCTGTAATTGAACGGTCACCAATGGTAATTAAGAATGATTTAGACGCAACTGTTGGATTCTTAATCACACGGTAAATCGCATCTTTAAGATCAGTCACTTTAGCCGCATTAAAATCATCACCGTGACGTTCGATACAGTCATAAGCGCGGCTCATACGTGGCGTACCACCTAAGATCACTTGCATTGGTACATCAACTGGGTTGTTACCAAACAAAGGATCTTCAACCGTTAAATGACGCGCTTCAGTCGCTTCACCTAATACGGCAAACGGACAACGTTCACGCGCACAGATTGATTCAAATAATTCTAATGAAGATGGACGGATCGCCAATACATAACGCTCTTGCGCTTCATTTGACCAAATTTCCATTGGCGCCATACCTGGCTCCAATGATGGTACTTTACGAAGATCAAGTTTTGCACCTAATTCGTGGTCATTTACCAGTTCAGGCATCGCATTTGAAATACCACCTGCACCCACGTCATGTACAGACACGATTGGGTTGTGGTCTTCCATACGCCAGCAGGTATCAATGACTTCTTGGCAACGACGTTCCATTTCTGGGTTTTCACGTTGTACAGAAGCAAAGTCTAAGTTCTCGCCCATTGTACCGCTATCTACAGAAGAAGCAGCACCACCGCCAAGACCGATGAGCATTGCAGGACCACCAAGCACGATCAATAAATCGCCCGGTTGGATCGCATCTTTTTCAACATGGTCAGGACGGATGTTACCGTAACCACCAGCAATCATAATTGGCTTATGGAAACCTTTTACATCTCCATTTACATTTTGCTCGAATGTACGGAAGTAACCATTTAACGCAGGACGACCAAATTCGTTGTTAAAGGCAGCACCACCCAATGGACCTTCAATCATAATTTGAAGTGGAGATGCCATACGAGATGGTTTACCGTAGTTTTCTTCCCATGGCTGTTCGAAGCCTGGAATATTCAAGTTAGATGTAGTGAAACCTGTTAAGCCTGCTTTTGGCTTACCACCACGACCTGTTGCACCTTCATCACGGATTTCACCGCCCGAACCTGTTGCCGCACCTGCAAATGGTGCAATCGCTGTAGGATGATTGTGGGTTTCCACTTTCATTAAGATGTGGGCAGCTTGGCTCTTATATTTATAAACATAATGACCGTTTTCATCTTTTTTCGGATAAAAACGTTGCGTATCAAAACCAACAATCACTGAAGCATTGTCTTTATATGCTGACAATACATCTGTAGGTGATTCTTTATAGGTATTTTTAATCATTTGGAACAATGACAATGGTTGGACTTCACCATCAATTGTCCATTCTGAACCAAAGATTTTATGACGACAATGCTCAGAGTTCGCTTGTGCAAACATCATGAGTTCAATGTCATGCGGATTGCGACCTAACTTGATAAATGCATCAGTTAAGTAATCAATTTCTTCATCCGATAAAGCAAAACCAAATTCAGAGTTTGCTTTAACGAGCGCTTCTTTACCTTGACCTAGAATATCAATCGAGTTCAGCGGTTTTGGCTCAGTTTCAGTGAATAAAGCAGCAGCATCGTCAATTTGATTGAAAACACTTTCTGTCATTCGGTCATGCAGAATTTGCTTAATTTCATTTGAAACGTCTTTTACACCCTTCAAAGTAAACAAAACACCGCGTTCAAGACGATGAACCGGTGTGTTGCAGTTCGCGAAAATATCGGTCGCTTTTGAAGACCACGGCGAAATTGTGCCTACGCGTGGAGTGACTAAGATTTGAATCTCATCTGTGGCTGCTTGGCGTAATTCAAATGACGCACCATCATTTAGAAGCTGTAAAGCGGATTGCTGTTGTTGCTCGTTGAGCGCTTGGTCGAATAAATAAACCCATTGACTTTCTATTGATTGAACCGAACTAATTGACTGTAAACGAGTTAATAGTTGCGTTTGCTTAAAAGAAGAGTGTGCTGGTGCACCGGCCACGATAAACATGCTGATTTTGGCTCCACGGGATGGTCTTTTGAACCATGCCACAATGTGACTTGAAGAGAGCGCATATTCTACTGTGTATTGCAAAATTCAGCTAGATAGCAAAACTGCTTTAAGACATATTTTCGATCGAGTTTACGAATAAATCTTTTTTATTCAGTAAAAAAAATTGAATTGCACCCTATGATGCAATTCAAATGAGATACACCTAAATAATTCTTTAATCATCTCAACTATTGAGTGTTGGTGACTTTTAACAGATGTTGAATCGCCTCTAGAGCCATAATCATAGATTTTGGATCAACTAAATCCTTGCTATCACAAGCTTGGTGATAACATGGTGCAAAATCTAAAATTATTTCGCCCTCGTTTGCACCTGGACGTTCTTGTTCATTAAATAAAATGATCGATGTGACCGGCACTTTTCCTAGAAATGGTGCTGTGTCACTTGCTGTTAAAGTGGTAATGTCTTCTTTGATGGTTAAGTTCTTTGCTTTAAAGAATGATTTTAAATGTTCTTCAAGCGCAGTATCCCCTTGATGACTAGGTAAAGACTTTAAACCATCAATCATTGGTTTATAGTCAGATTCAGATAATCCAGCAGACTTAAACTGGGCTTCTAAATCTTTTAATGAAGATTTATCTACATCAGCAACCAAAATATTCGGATTTTTTGTACCGACCATATCAACATTAATATAAGCCTTTATTCCCTTCAGCTGTTCAGGTGTCATTTTAGCAACAAAATCTTGCGAACCTCCGATACCATCTTCTTCAGAATCCCAAAATGCAAGGTAAATTGTATTTTGAGGATGATTTTCAGATTTTGAATAATGTTGTAATAGCTCTAATAGAACGGCTACACCTGTACCATTATCATTGATCCCAGGCCCTGTGGTCACAGAATCATAATGCGCACCGATTATCGTAGCTAAATCAGGATTTTTACCTTTGATTTCAATAATAATATTTTGACCTACGAGATTATTACGATTTTCAAATGGCAACATCTGAGCGTGTAAACCAGCTTTTTTTGCCTCTGCAATAATGTAAGTTGCAGTAGCCTTACCACCATCCGTTCCAACTGCGCGATTACCGCCATGAGCTGCTGCAATATTTTCTAAGGCGCTAAGATGACTCATGAGACGTTGTTCGATCGAATTCGAAGTATTGCTTTTAGTAGTTACTTGTTGATTTTGATTTGGTGTATGTGAGCAAGCACTCAACATAAAAATACTGGTCATTAATGCTGTTAAACAAAGTATTTTTTTCATTGTCATGTGGATATCAGTTTATTAAGAATTCCATTTTAGAGAATAACCTTATTATATCCACAGATTTTTGTAATAAAAAAAGAGCCCGAAGACTCTTTCTATTTATGTTGCTAAATTTTTAATTAACCGAATCGACCCGTAATATATGCCTCAGTCAATTGATGATCAGGTTGCGTAAAAACTTTTTCTGTCGAATTCACTTCAATCAAATCACCTAAATGGAAATAGGCAGTACGGTCTGATACACGTGCAGCTTGTTGCATTGAGTGCGTAACAATTGCAATAGTATATTGTGTTGAAAGCTCAGCGATTAACTCTTCAACTTTAGCCGTCGCAATCGGGTCAAGTGCTGAACAAGGTTCGTCCATTAAAATCACTTCTGGCGAAACTGCAATAGTTCGAGCAATACACAGACGTTGCTGTTGACCGCCTGATAAACCAGTTCCAGGCTGATTCAAACGATCCTTAACTTCATCCCACAAACCCGCTTTACGTAAACTATTTTCAACGATCTCTTCTAGATCGTATTTGTCACGTGCTAAACCATGAAGTTTAGGTCCGTATGCAACGTTTTCAAAAATTGATTTTGGGAATGGGTTTGGCTTTTGGAACACCATACCCACTTGCGCACGTAGTAATACTACGTCGAGATTAGGATCATAAATGTCTTGATTATCCAACATGACTTTACCCGTTACCCGACAACTATCTATCGTGTCGTTCATACGATTTAAAGTACGTAGAAATGTTGACTTACCACATCCAGATGGACCAATAAAAGCAATCACTTCATTTTGGTAAATATTAAGATCAATACCTTTAATCGCTTCAGATTCACCATAATAAACGTGAACATCAGTTGTGCTCAATTTTACAACATCCGATTTAGCTTCTTTTTTATTTTCGCTTTGCGTGTCAAATTGTGAAACAAACGAAGTTGACGTTTTTTGATTTGCATCTTGAGATGTAAATTGTGTTTGATCTGAATTCACTGATTGATCCTTTTTTAAGGAATTTTGAGTTACTTGCGAAGTTACTGTATTCATATTTTGCTCCGACTACCAACGGACTTCAAATTTCTTACGTAACCAGATCGCTAAACTATTTAAGCTAATCATCATCGCAAGGAGAACAATAATGGCTGCAGCAGTACGACCTTCAAAGAAGTTACGAAGTTCATTACCCTGCCACAAGAAAATCTGTACAGGCAGCGCTGTAGATTGATCAAATGGACTTGCTGGAACACTGGCTACAAAAGCACTCATACCAATCAACAACAACGGCGCAGTCTCACCCAATGCTTGAGCCACACCAATAATTGCACCTGTTAAAATACCTGGTAATGCCAAAGGTAGAACGTGATGAAAAACAGTTTGCAGTCTTGATGCACCCAATCCTAATGCAGCTTGGCGAATCGAAGGTGGAACGGCTTTTAAAGAAGCCCGTGTCGTAATAATCACCGTTGGCAATGTCATTAAACTTAACACAAGACCACCCACCAAAGGAGCAGATAATGGTAAATGCATCCAACCAATAAAAATTGCAGCACCAAGCAAACCAAATACAATCGATGGAACAGCAGCTAAATTATTGATGTTGACTTCTACAATATCTGTAATCCAGTTCTTTGGTGCGAACTCTTCAAGATAGATCGCAGATGCAACGCCGATTGGAATCGAAATAAAGATTACAATCAACATCATGAACAATGAGCCCATGAATGCACCAGCTAAACCAGATGTCGCTGGTGAACTACGAGAGTCAGGACTCGTGAAAATATTCGTGTTAAATGAATTTTCGATGACACCTTTAGCCTTGAGTTCATCAGCAATTTGACGAATCTCAGGACTAAGTTGTTGCTGTTCATCTGGCAAAGAACGATCAATATTACCTGCAAGCCACACATCAATATTTGCATCAGCAAGGACTTTTACATCGACTGTTTTACCAACCAAGCTTGGATCATTCATCACCATATCACGGATACGATATGCTTCAGAGCTCGTATAGATATAGCTTAAATCATCACGTTGTGCTTCAAGTTGAGGATCTTGTTTGATCATTGCATTGATGATCAATGCATCCCAATCCACCATGCCAACTTCAGTCTGCCACTCAATAAAGCGTTCTTCATACTGAGCTGGATTCTCACCTTCAGCCAGTACAGGTTTTGGACCAACTTCAATAATTTTTGGATCGAAATAGATTGGCAAATTCATGCTACTTTGCCAAAAAGCAGGCAAGCCTTTCGCTAAAATACTACCGAATAGCAATACTACGAAGAATAAGCCAGCAATCACTGCTGAAAAACCGAAGAAACGGAACGTCTTTTCTTTACGATGACGTTTAGCTAAAGAATTCTGAATAGTCTTCTTACGCTTTTCTCTAAGCTGCTCAGCTGTTGCTGAATCAACTGTCTCGAGAGTATTAGGATTAGAAGTACTCATTAGTCGTATTGCTCACGGTATTTACGCACGATGTAAAGTGCAACAATGTTCAAACCTAAAGTAATCACAAACAATGTAAGTCCTAGTGCGAAAGCTACTAATGCTTGCGGACTTGCAAAGTCAGTATCACCTGTTAATTGATTAACAATCGTAATCGTTACGGTCGAAACAGCTTCTAATGGATTTGCGTGTAAAAGAGGACTGTTACCAGCTGCTAGAACTACGATCATAGTTTCGCCAATTGCACGGGAAGCAGCCAATAAAAATGCACCAATAATGCCAGGCAACGCTGCTGGAATGACCACTTTACGAATCGTTTCAGATTTGGTCGCCCCTAATCCTAAAGATCCATCACGTAATGCTCGAGGCACTTGAGTAATAATGTCATCAGATAAAGAAGACACAAAAGGAATGATCATGATTCCCATGACAAAACCTGCAGTGAGCGCACTCGTTGCGTTGATATCAATTCCAACCATTGCCCCTACAGTTTTAATAAATGGGCCAATAATCATGAGTGCAAATACACCATAAACGATCGTTGGAATACCAGCTAAAACTTCAATGGTCGGTTTTGCCCAAGAACGGAAGCGAGGAGAAGCATATTCAGCCAAATAAATCGCGATCATTAAACCTACTGGTACAGCAACCAATAGTGCGATCCCACTGACCATGAGCGTACCCCACAACAATGGAAGTAAACCATAGCTTCCTTCTGCACTTCCCGAAGTACTGAAACCCGGGTTCCACTCTGTTCCAAAGAAGAAATCAAAAGGATTAACAAAGCTGAAGAAGCGCATCGCTTCTCCAAACATCGACATTACAATTCCAAGTGTTGTAAGAATTGCTACACCAGAACATAAAGCTAAGCCAACATTGATGACTTTCTCGACCTGATTACGCGCTCTAAAATCTTGGCTAATTCTTTTTTTTGCCCATACTAAACCTGCCAATGCAGCGCAAATGACAACTGCTAATTTTGCAAAAGAGGCAATAGTTGAAAATTTACTCAGTTGCTCTGCAGCTGCAACTTCATAGGACGTTGCTGTATCACTGACACCAAATCCGGACGCAATCGCTTGAACACGGTCAACAACTACGTTTAGGCTTGCTGGATCTAGACTTGCTTTAATATCCTGTGGCAAATGATTAAGCACCACCTGCTCCAAGATCGTTGGCTCAACCAAGTTCCAAACAATCAAAATTAAAAATGCAGGGATACCACACCACAACGCAACTAATGCCCCATAGTAACCAGGACGTGAATGCAAAGCGGCAGAGTTATTTCCCTGACCTGCTAAGTTACGGCTTTTGCGTAATCCGATTTGATAGGCAATGGCGATGATCGCCAGTAACACACCTATAAGTAGCAGATTCATGTATTCTCCACTGTCTTTTCAATTTTCATGGTTTGAAAAAACTTTTTTCAATGAAAAAACCAATGGCAGGATAATTCCTGCCATTAGTTTGTCGTTTGATTACTTAACAGCTTTACCTGCTTTAAAGTTTGCCAAAATTGATGCGCGCTCTTTGTCAGAGAGTGAAATTAAGCCCGCTTTTTCTAACTTAGAACCTTTACCTGAAACACGCTTGTTTAAGAAATATTCAGTAAACTGTGGTAAACCTTTGATTGATTTCAAGTGTTCACCTTTTACATAGAAGAATAATGGGCGTGATACAGGGTAAGAACCATTTAAAATCGTGTTTTCAGACGGTGCCACATTGTTCACAGTTGCAACGCGTAAACGGTCACGGTTTTGATCATAGAAACCTAAACCAAACACACCAACAGCACTTGGAGAAGTTTTTAAGCGTGCAAGTGTTTCTGTATAGTCACCCGCAATTTCCACAACACGACCATCTTTACGGAACGTTGTGCAAGCTTTCTTTTTGGCATCTTTATCTAAAGCTTTAATAGCAGCATACGATTCACAACCAGCGTCCACCATTTTCTCCTGGAAGACTTCACGTGTACCATGATTCGAAGCTGGGATTACAAGCGTGATTGGCTCATTTGGTAATGATTTATCAATTTGATTCCAACGTGTATATGGGTTTTTTACCATTTTACCGTTTGAAGGCAATTCAGCTGCCAAAGCTGCAAATACATGTTGTGGACGTAATTTATAAGCTGCTTTGTTAGCATTTGAAGCAAATACGATACCGTCGTAACCGATTTTAATTTCTAATACTTGGTTAACGCCATTTTTCTTACATTCAGCCAATTCGCTCGATTTAATTGCACGAGATGAGTTAGCAATATCGATCGTATTGTCGCCAACACCATTACAAAATTGTTTTAAACCACCCGACGAACCGCCTGAACCAACTACTGGTGTTTTAAATTGAGGGAAGTTATTACCGAATTCTTCAGCCACAATACTTGCATATGGCAATACTGTAGAAGAACCCGCAATTTGAATTGTGTCACGTGCTGCATTTGCGGTTGTTGCTACAGCTGCCCCAGAAAGTGCTAATGCAATTGCAATATTTGTAAAGCGCATCATGTTATCTCTCAATTTATGCAAATTTGGAGTACGCTACTTTTTATTGAAGTATTGTACTTATTTCGATACATGCATTTTGATTTGATAATATGACAATAAGGTTACAGCTTTATTACGATTTTATTATTTTTATTACACCAACCTGCTTATTTATTTTTTAATTATATTTCAACAATTTATAATAATTACGGTTAAATACTGATGTTTTTATTACCTACTTATTCTTTAATAATTATCCCCCTAATTCTGCATAAAGATTTTTTCAATCATGATCTAAAAATATGTCAAAGTTATGAATTTTTAATATCAAAAAAGCGCTCAATTGAGCGCTTTTTTCAAAAAACAATCTATTAATCGATTGGTGGCGTATATGTACCATCAGCAATTGAAGCTTTGATGCGATCAGACTCAGCCAGTACAAGCGCAAGCAAGTTCTTCACATTGTCTAAAGTTGCTACTGGACTTAAAGTTGTCATTTTCAATGATTGAACCTGACCGACTTTAGTCACACCAATATTCGCTTCACCACGTGCAAACAATTCATCCGCAACGTTTTGGTTCAGTGTATCGAGTAATTCTGTTGGGTAACCTTCAGGAATTACACGGAATAAGACTGATGCAAATTGTGGCTCAACCAATAACTCTAAACCATCTGTTGCTTTAATATAATCTGCAACATCACGCGTTAAAGTAACACCATGGTCAATCATAGAGCCGTAAAGCTCTTCACCGAGTGCTTCAATCGTCATCCACAATTTCAACGCATCAAAACGACGTGTTGTTTGTAGCGATTTAGACACTAAGTTTGGTACACCATGCTCTTCATCATAAGCAGAGTTTAAGTATTCCGCTTCATAATGCATAAAGCGATAGTTCGCTTCATCTTTAAGTAAGAATGCACCACAAGAAATCGTTTGGAAGTAATGCTTATGGAAATCAAGTGTGATTGAATCAGAAAGCTCGATACCATCTAACAAATCACGGTGATTATTAGATAGGATTAAAGCACCGCCCCATGCTGCATCGATATGCATCCACGCGCCGTACTTGTTGGTGATTTCACGGACTTTCTTTAAAGGATCAATTGCACCCGCATCGGTAGTACCTGCAGTTGCAACCACACATGCCACAATTTTGCCTTCATTTTGAAGGTGTGCCATGGTTTTCTCTAGTGCATCCATGTCCATACGCGCATTTTCGTCGACAGGCACAGTCACTACAGATTGGAAGCCCATTCCCATCATCGCCATGTTCTTTTGCACAGAGAAGTGAGCATTTTCAGAACAAATGACTTTAACGTTTCGCATCGCTTCCGCAGGTACGCCATCACGCTGAACAGACCACGGATTGCCGTTTTCGTCTTTCCAGTTTTTCGCGATACATGCATCACGTGCAAGCAATACACCCATCAAGTTTGACTGCGTACCGCCAGAGGTGAACACACCTGCTTGACCTGCACCATAACCAACTTTTTGACGAAGCCAATCGATCAACTGAACTTCCATCAATGAACCTGCAGGGCTTTGATCCCATGAGTCCATCGATTGGTTAGTTGCGTTAATGAGTACTTCTGCGATTTGGCTAGTCACCATAGTAGGACAATGCAAATGCGCTAAAGAATGAGGATGATGTACTTTTAAGCTCTTATTAAGGAATAGCTCAACCATACGCTGTAATGACTTTTCCACACCCAATCCTTCTTTAGAAGGATTAAATGCAATTGCACTGCGTAGCTCTTTAATGCTACCGCCTGTGTACATTTTGTCATTTTTTAACCAAGCTGCTACTGCTTGAGTTGCCTGATCCATTGCTGACGTATAGTCAGCAATGGATGCAGCATCATTACAGAGCAAAGCTTTACGGTGTTCTGCAAAATCTACCATGAATTAAGCGCCTCGTACCGCAACTAATGCTTCAGAAATTGCTTTCTTAAAGCGCACAATTACTTCTTCACATTCAGCTTGGTTAATAATTAATGGGCAAAGTAGACGAATCACTGTACCGTTACGCCCACCCTTTTCTAACAACAATTTGTTGTTGAAACACGCTGCTTGGATTGCAGCAGCCAATTGACCATCTGCAGGAAGTGAACCCATATGGTCAGCAGGTTTACGCTCATCAACGATTTCGATACCGATCATTAAACCGCGGCCACGTACATTACCGATACATGGGAATTCTACAGCTAATTTCTTCAATTCAGCTTGAAGGAAATCACCGCGCTCTTGTGCGTTTTGCGCAAGATTTTGCTCTTTAATCGTTTTGATCGTAGCAAGACCAGTACCCATAGCCAATTGGTTACCACGGAAAGTACCCGTGTGACCTGCAGGCTGCCAAGCATCAAACTTACGCTTAATACCAAGTACTGCAAGTGGTAAGCTTCCACCTACTGCTTTCGACATCACTACAACATCAGGTTCGATACCCGCATGTTCAAAGGCAAACATTTTTCCTGAACGCGCGAAACCAGCTTGTACTTCATCAAGAATTAAAACGATGTTGTGCTTTTCAGTCACTTCACGAATTTTTTTCAACCATTTCACAGGTGCTGTAACCACACCGCCCTCGCCTTGAATCGCTTCAAGGATAACTGCAGCAGGCTTAGTCACACCGCTTTCAACATCTTCGATGAAGTTTTCAAAGAAATAAGTAAGCGCGTCAACACCCGCTTCACCGCCTAAACCTAGTGGGCAACGGTATTCATGTGGATACGGCATGAATTGAACGCCTGGCATTAAACCATTAACAGCGTTTTTAGCAGACAAATTACCTGTCATTGCTAATGAGCCGTGAGTCATACCATGGTAGCCACCAGAGAAGCTGATCACAGTGCCACGGCCAGTATATGTTTTTGCAAGTTTAATTGCTGCTTCTGTACCATCTGCACCAGATGGACCACAGAACTGTAGGCAGTACTCTTCTTTACCACCCGGTAATTCAGCAAGTAAAGCTTCAGTAAAAGCATCTTTTAAAGGTGTCGTTAAATCCAAAGTATGTAATGGAAGACCACTCGCTAAAGTGTCTTGAATACTTTGAATGACCGCAGGATGATTATGGCCCAAAGCCAATGTTCCTGCCCCAGCTAAACAATCGAGGTACTCTGTACCTTCAACATCAGTAACCCAGCAACCTTGTGCTTTTGCTATCGCTAACGGCAATTTACGTGGATAGCTACGAACATTAGATTCCATCTGACTTTGGCGAGTCAAATAGTATTCGTTAGTAGAATTAGGTGCAGGATTTACAGAAGAAACGCTCATATCGAATTACCATCTCTGATATGGGTTAATAGAAATAAGTCGGGTGACTTGCGGTCCTTTGACTCGGTGCTTTATAGAGTTCTAGTTAGCCTATTGTGTAGAGTTATAACTAGAGGGCGCGATGATAACGAATTTTGAAATAAAATAAATAGATTTCTATCGTTTTCACCAGCAGATTCTAAAATATTAATGTGACAAATTGATAACTTGTATAGATTTCAAACTGTACCACTTCTATTTTAGATAAGTTTGAACTTGAGCTAAAGTAAAACAGTCCAAATTATGCAAAAAATGTCCAATTTTTTTTGCTGATTTGAACTGACTTTTTCAGTATTCCTAAATTCGAGCTTGGGCTAAAGCATAGTTTTGTAACATTATGAATCTTATATATTCATGTAGTTGTACGTGTGTGATTAAAACCACTTTTTTCACTCATTTTTTTAAGAATAGTTTCAAGAGCTCTCGATTAAAATACATCAGCAACCCCATCATCACAACGACAATCCCCCACAAGGCGTCATTATGAATAATTTCATTATTTAAGGATGCCCCCAAAACTAGGGCGATGACTGGCGTCATGACATTACTCAAAGACACTGTCGACGCTGCTAAGCGGCGAATTAACCAAAAATAGCACAGCATCGCAACAATTGATGACATGATCATTGTGAATAAAAAACCCACCATCGCTTGTGTACTTGGTAGCACGGTTGGGATTTGTTTCCAAATAAATGGAATGATTAAGAGTGATCCTAGAGCTGAAACGATTAATGAACCAGTCGCCTGACTCATGGGGCTTAAAGGTGCATTAATTTGTTTGACCCAAAAAATCGAACTGATATACGACACCATACTGATCAGCATCAAAACCACACCCCAAGGATTGACTCGCTCATCTGCAGATTCTGCAAAAACAAATGTGAGACCTAATACGGCAATGACCATTCCACTCCATTGCAAAATAGACAACTTATGTGTTTTTAGAATGAGATGTCCAATGAGACCTGCAATCAATGGCGAAAATCCGAAGATCAGTGCCATTAAGCCTGACGTTAAATAATTCGCTGCCAAATAGATAAATAACTGCGCACCTATTAAATTTAGGCTACCAGCTACATAACTTTTCAGCGATACATGATCAAACGGGAGTGGATCACGCATCATTTTGAGTAACGCCAAAGCAATTATAGATGCACCAAAGTATCGAATGATGAGCACCCACATTGGATGAATTTCTGCAACACTCCATACAATGGCAAGTGGTGTTGCAGCCCATATCAATACCAATAAGGCATATATACTCGCAACGACCATTATATTTGAGGAACTAGAATTCATAATTTGCTCAAAATTAAATCAATATTTTCTTAGGCACATAAAAAACAGACCTAAGTTACCCTAGGTCTGTTGCACAATCTTACCAAGTTTACTTCACAAGTTTACGAAGGTCTTGGCTAAGATCTAAATATTTATCTGCTTCAAATGCAGCTTGTTTGCTAATCAATTTTTTAAGATGACGCATTTCTTTAGCCGCATTTACCGTAATACCACCAACAATAATACCGTCAGTCACACCGAACAATACAAATGAAGATTCTGCGCGTAGCTCAGGATTGATTTCACCACGTACTAACCACTCAGCTGCTGCCATATCACCTACGAATTGGTAGTTAATGTCCAACTGGTCTGTCCAAAACCATGCTGGATTAGGAGTAGGATGTTCTACACCCATCACATGGCGTGCAAAGATACCTGCTTGAAGATTAGCATTTTCCCAAGTCTCAACACGACGGTGGTTACCACAGTCACGAAGTTGAGTTGCCACATCACCTGCCGCATAAATATCAGCATTTGAGGTTTGGCAATTTTCGTTTACTTTGATCGCGAGATCAACGTCAAGACCAGCGTCAACTGCCAACTGCGCATTTGGCACAATACCGATACCATAAACCACAGCATCCGCACGAAGTTCTTGGCCATCGGCTAAAGTCACCACGATTTCTTCACCATCAAGCTTGCAGTCTGCAATTGAGGTTGAAAGACGGACATCCACACCTGCCAATTTTTGCTGTTCAAGCAAGAATTCACTCAAGATACGTGGCGATGAACGACCCATCACCATTGGACCCATTTCAATGACAGTGACTTCACACTCTTTGAAACGCGCAGATGATGCAAGCTCAAGACCGATTACACCACCACCAATCAGGATGATACGTTGACCTTTTTGTAACACTGGTACAAGGGCTTGTGAATCTTCAAGATTACGCAGCGTGTAAACATGTTTGCCAAGTGCATCGAAGTTTGGAAGACGACGTGCTGCACCGCCAGTTGCAATCAGCAATTTGTCATAAGCAACAACATCACCATTTTGAAGTTCGACAGTTTTGGCTTCAGCGTTGATTTTCACGACACCATTACCGCGAATTGCTGTCACACCAAGATCTGCTAATTTTTCTTCAGATAAAATTTCAATCTTGGTTTCTTCAGGTTTTAAAATCACGTCTTTAGACAGTGGTGGACGCTCATAAGGAAGATGCGTTTCATCACCAATTAATGTGATTTTACCTTCATATTTGTTTGCACGAAGCTCAAGGATCGCACTTGCGCCTGCTTGACCCGCACCAACGATGACGATGTTGTTTACATTGCTCATGGGATTAACCTTTTAATTCCGCAGATACGATACCGAAGCCCGCAATCCACTCACTAATATCTTCATAGCAGTGAGTTGTCATTTCATACTCACCAACTTCGCTCAGTGCAGCAAATGCTGCCATCCAGCAACGCACTTCTTGACCACCACGACCACCTTCGACACGAATTTCTGCCTCAGTCATCGCTTCCATTGCAGCAAAATCTGCTTGTTTAAATTTCTCAAGCAATGCGATATCCCATTCAGGGCTCAGCGGTACTGCAACTGATGTATCTCCAGCAGCAAGTTTCTGACCAACTGCAATAATTTTCGCTTGACGCGCATTACGTGCTTCTTCAGTTGGATTACGGCCAGCAATTAAAAACTCTTCAACTTCTGGTGGCACTGAACCCATTTGAGGTGTTGGTGGATCATGAGACAAACCACCTGTACCCAATACAAGTACACGCTCATTTTCAAGATTAAGTGACTTAATATATTGTCCAACCGCACGGCCTAAAGCAATGGTACGCTTTGTGGTTGGCATTGGTGCGGCAGCGCCATTAATAAATATTGGAATCGTTTTATAACGATCAAGTTTTCCATCACAAAGGAAGTGTAATGGTTGAGTCACACCATGGTCAGCCTGCATACGATATGAGTATGCAACATCAACACCTTCATCTAGAACTTGACGCACAAGTGCCAAAGCCTTGTCTTCAGGAACATCGATTTTATTGTCAATTTTACCGTAATCCCAGTCACCAGCAGCCGTAGCACGGATACCGACACAGAAACTTGGCATAAGGTCGTAGAAAAAACCGTTAAAATGGTCTGGACCAAAAGTAATGATCAGTGTTGGATCGTAAGCTTTTACTTCAGCAGATAATTGTTCAAAAGCAGCACGTACTTTTTGCTCTTTTGACTGATCTTGAGGTGAAGCAAATTCCATTAAAGGACTGTGCGAAGCACAAATAAGTTTAACGGCCATGAGAGACTCCTTAAAAGGAAGGCAGCCTTAGAACAGGCTGCCGATAAGTCCATTTTTTAGACTAGATTTTATTCGTCAAAGAAACCAGCACGTGGTTGACGTAGACCACGAATACCCAAACCACATTCTGCATTGATCAGAACACCAGTTAAAGGTCGGTTATTTTGACGAGATGCCAAGAGCACATAAGAACCTGTCATTTCTTCAGGCTCAGGTAAGAAGTTCAACGGCATACCACGCGCGATTTTCTCAGGATCACGCGCATCTAAAAGACCTAGATTTTCTTGGCCTAATGATGCAGCACCTTTAATGTTTACATTCATACCTGACGGCGCAACAGCATTCACACGAACTTTGGGTGCAAGCTCGTACGCCAATTCCTTCATGATGCCTACGCCAGCATGCTTAGATGCTGTGTAAACTGGACCACCACCCGCAGAATATAATGCTGAGTTAGATAGTGTGAAGATTATCGAACCTTCAGATTTTACTAACTCATCAAGTGCAGCTTTAGCACCTAGAATTAATGCTTTCGTATTAATTCCCATGATTTCGTCAAACGCTTTATCAAGTTGCTCACCTGAAGTATTGACGATATCTGCGTAGTGATCCCAGATTCCTGCATTACCAATAAAGCAATCAAGCTTACCAAAACGCTCAACAGTTGCTTTTACAGCACGGACATTGTCTTCATAGTTGGCAACATCACCAGCGATTGCAACAATTTGATCACCAAAGCGTTCTTTTAAAGCATCGACTTTAGATTGTGAACGTTGTAACACACCAACGTGTGCACCTTCTTCAAGGAAGCGTTCAACTAAAGCCCAACCTAAACCAGAACCACCACCTGTGATCAGTGCAACTTCGCCTTTAAGCCAACCCATGATTACTCTCCTGCCATCTCAACGTATAACGCACCATCTTCAACAATCACTGGGAAAGTTTGAATTGGATCTGTCGCTGGTAAACATAATGCTTGACCGGTTTTTAAACAGAAGCGAGCTGAATGCAATGGGCATTCGACAGTGCCATCGTCTTCAAGATAACCTTCTGACATTGAAGCATTACCATGAGAACAACGGTCATTCATTGCGAAGAACTCACCACCATTGTTAAACACTGCAAGCGCATCGATACCGTTAACGCCGCAATCTACTTTCAACGCTTCGCCTTCGTCTAATTCGTCAACTTGGCAAACAAAAATCTTATTCATTAGAAGAATACACTCAGGTTGTGAGAGTTATAGGTAACTTGATCAAGCGTGATCTTACGGTTGAAAATTTGGAAGCCTAGGCCACCTTCAACTTTACGGATCTTGTCATGACGTTTACCACAGTAAATCGTGACATCTTTCTCTTTTTGTGTACGGTACAAAAGATATGTAACGTATACATCGTATTCGCCTTCCACTTCAGTAGCTTCTACGATCACGTTACTCACCATATGAGTTGTACGTGATGGAGGCTCTTCAGCCCAAGCCATACCTGTTTCAAGACGAGCAACACGACGCTCTAAAAGATCTTTCGTATCATTGAACACCCAAGTTGTAGGTGGTTCAATTGAACGACGACGGTCACGTGTTTGAGCATTTGGTGTTGTACGTAGCGTGTAAGAAATATCTTCAGCTAACGTATCTAACCAGTCGCGGAATTTCCAATCGTCAAGCAATTTCGCTTCACGATAGAGGAATTGGCTAATTTGATGGTGAAGTTCTAAACTCACTTGACTCATTTCATAAGCTCCTTCTCATATTCGTCAGCTGCTTTCTCAACATCTTCCCATTTTTCATGGATTAGCAAGTCTGCCCAACGACGGTACATGCCGCGTGCCGCAGTTTCTGAGAAAATGTAGTTGGTGATACCAGGGATACCATCTTCACGAATTTTCTCGTTGCCAAGACCCATTTCCATAATGAGTTTGTTTTGACGCGCTTTGTAACCACGTAATACTTTTTGAATTTCGATCCAGTTTTCAGAGTCATCTTGCTCTAAGAAACCAGCTGGACCAAATGCACGTGTCGCAGAACGTTCAAACGCTTCTTTCACTTCTTGTGACGCTTCAGCATCCGCAATACAGAACGCCCATACTTCAGTTTTGTTTGGACCACGTGGGTGCCATACGCGAAGTGTTGCTGTACCGTTTAACCAAGACAATGTTGGGAACATAGTGTTATGACCAGCAAGACGTAACGCACGAATTTCACCAAGACGCTCTTTAACTTCTTCGTAAGTTTCGCGGAAATAGTTTGCTACTTCACCATCAACCCATACGTTTGCATCTGGTTTCTCTGTAAAGAAGAAGCCTGAACCGTGACCACGTGAACCATATTGGATCGCGTCTTTCGCAGTTTCCCATACAGGACGTGCAGTTTGCGCAGCACCTAATTTCTTAGTAGATTCGTCATCAGGTTTAGCACCTAATACTTGAATCGCAGATGCGTGAGAGAACAATGCATGGTATTGGTCAGATGCAAACTGTTCAGCCGCAAATTTCCAGTTACATTCGATTTCCCACTTATGAACACCACCGATGATCTCAGTACCACCTGGACGACGATCTAATACGCCATCTAAGTACCAAGCGATATCACCCATGTATTCTTCAAGGTCTGGAGTTGTTTCATCCCAACAACCGAAGATTAAGCCTTTATAAGACTTCACACGGTTTACTTCGATCAAACTCCACTTCTCTTTACATGCGCCTTGAGGGAATGCACGATCTTCAAGAGGAATATCTTTAAGAGAGCCGTCTACGCCATAAGACCAACCGTGGTATGGACATGTAAATGCACGAGTGTTACCGCAGTCAGCAAAGCTCACGCGCATTGAACGGTGACGACATTGGTTTAACAATGCTTTGATTGAACCGTCTTTTTGACGTACCACGATGATCGGATCTTCACCCATATAGGTATTGAAGAAATCACCAGCCTTTGGAATTTGGCTTTCATGGCAAAGGAATAACCATGTACGACCGAACACACGTTCAAGTTCTAGTTCATAGATATCTGGATCTGTATAAATAGATGGCGTGATACGTCCATTTTGTGCATCGACTAAAGCATCGATTTCGCGCACATCAATTTTCCCACTCATGAAAAGCTCTCCTGTGACTAAATTAGACACAAACTAATAGACTCAACTTTGCAGAGATAATGAGTTTTGAACGAGTTTTGGGGAAATATTTTTTTTGTTTGAATCAAGATGTTTTATCGATAAATTAATCAATCGCTGAATACGTGAATTTTACCATATTTTAATAATAACGTTGATATTTCAATATGCTCAGCCCCACTTCACCGAATATCCATTTGTGAACTATACTCGCACTTGATCATATTTAGACATTATATGAATCAATCTTTGGATGATTTTTTATGGAACTACGACACCTACGATATTTCATTGCTGTGGCAGAAGAACTCAACTTCACCAAAGCAGCCTTGCGCCTTTATACTGCTCAGCCATCATTGAGCCAGCAGATTAAAGATCTTGAAGATGAAATTGGCGTCCCTTTGCTTTATCGTACAAAACGTAAGGTAGAACTCACTGAGGAGGGTCAAGTCTTCCTTGAACAAGCTCGCCTCACGATAGCCCAAGCAGACAAAGCAGTCGCAATGACTCGTCAAATTGCCAAATCTAAACAGCAATTGTTACGTATCGGCTTTGTTCCCGTCGTTGAAATGAAAATTTTTCCTTACGTTCTCCCTAATCTTCGTGTTCAAAACCGGGATTTAAAGATTGAATTGTTAAGCTTAAACAACTCCGATCAGTCAAAAATGTTAAAAAAAGGCGAAATTGATATCGCTTTTACTCGTCAAAATCTATTTAGTGATGAAATCGAAAGTCAATTTGTTTTACGAGAACCTTTGATTTTCTTACTCCCCAAAGATCATCCACTCGCTAAATACGATCGCATTCCAGTAAAAGAGCTCGATGGAATCGATTTCATTATTCCTTCTGAACAGCAATCTCAAACCCTAAATAAGATCATTCTAGATTTTGCAAAATATCATCAAATCAATTTAAATATTGTTCAAACTGCAGACAATATCCTCTTTAACATTAATTCTATTGGCATGAACCTGGGCTGTACTTTTCTACCTGGATATATCGCACCACTGACGATGAACAACACCGTGATTCGCCCGCTAGACGTGGAATTACCTTCAATCGATTTATTTGCAAGCTATAGAAAAAGTACTAACTCAGAAGGCGTCAAAAAATTTATGGACTTACTGAGCTCTGTTTTTTATCTTGATATTAATCGTAATTAATTAATTTTTTCAAATTAATGATCACCGTTAGAAATAGCGGTGATTTTTATTTTTTATTTTAACTGCCCACCTTAGACTTTAGTCTAATAAAGTTTTACGAATATCATCATAAATTCTATGAATTCAGGCTTTAGATTAGACTATTTTTTAAACAACCCATTAACTAACTAGACTTGATCTACCACTTAAGTCTAATGCATTAAAACAGATCAATGCTCAATATTGATTATCAATATGCAGATTTAAACGTATTAAACACATGTTCTATATTTTCAGTTTTAAAAAAGAGGATGATCAAATCATCCTCTTTTTTAGTTTTTTAGGATTTTAAATTATTTAACACCATGAACTGCTAGATAATTTTTAATCACTGTATTAAATTCTTCTGCTTTTTCAACTTGCGACCAGTGGCCACACTGACTAAAAATATGTGCATCAGCATTTGGAACGATATTCAAAATGTCCCAAGTACGCGACACAGGAATTACCACATCTTGAGTACCATGAATCAACAATACAGGAACTGTAATGTCTTTCATTTTTTCAAAGTCTAATGGGAACTCGAAACGATCACGGTCACGCGCACCCACAACATCCATTAAACGATCAGATGCATAGTCATTCGCCGCAGAATCAAAACGTACTTTTACCAGCTCATCTGTAATTAAGTCTTTATTTACAACGAACATTGAAAGTGTCTTACGAATACCTTCTTCTGTTAAAACTGGGTTTGCATGCGCTTTTAGGGCTGCAGTTTGTTTTGCACCACCTGTACCCATTGAAACAATACCGAGTACACGCTCTGGATAATCAAGTGCCAATTGGAATGCTAACCAACCACCTAGCGAATTACCTACTAACCATGTTTTTTCAATACCAAGTGCATCAAGAGTACGAATTGCATGATCAACCCATGCACGGATACCGTATTGAGTTCCTGGTGCAACGACAGTTTGACCATAACCAATGGTATCAATTGCGATACAACGCGCTTGCTCACCAATTGCAGGTAAATTCAACCACCAGTTAGCAGCTGCTGATACACCAGTACCAGAACCATGAAGGAATAAAATAGGCGTGCCTTCACCAATTTCATGATAATGGGTTAACTCGCCTTCTGCTGTTTCAATCCATTTATCTTCCAAACCAAAAAAAGCATCTGTTTTATAATCAGGAATCTGAACAGTACTCATAAATCTTCCTCGTAAAATCCAATATTCATCCATGTTCAGATAAATATTGTCGGTGGGTTTAAATTCAGCTTTACGCCACATATAAGCATGAATTTTAAAGCTTCACCATTTTTTTAATCATACTAAATAACGATAAAAAACAATCTTATATCTATAATTTAAGTTTTTGATTTCATTAAATATTTAAATCACTAACACTGAGATCCATACAACCAAATAACAGCCAAGCATTTATTGAAAATGATGCGGCATCATTTGATACCGCATTGTGTTAGCGTTAACACCAACTGGTAACAATATAGGCATTGAATCGCTTATATTGAAATTCGACTTAGAATGTATAGGTATAGGTTGTTGCTACACGGTGCTCTTCAAGGTCATTACCGAAGCTATAATCTGTATCGATAAACATATAGTTGAAGCCCAAGCCTTTCAGCTTTCCTTCAGGCACGACATAGTTCACAATCACATTATTTTCTTTCTCTTCACCTTTAGCTTTGCCTGCACCAAAATCAATGTTATCACCATTGAAATGACGAACTGTTGCAGTTAAACCAGGAATGCCTGCATCTTTAAAGTTATAGGTATAACCTACACTCCAAGAACGCTCATCTTTACGAATAAAGCTTGCAACTGACCAGTTGTCTAAATACGGCTGCGGCACCCAACCACCTAATGTTGGGAACATGCCTGAACCACCCATGTCACCAAACATTTGCTGGTAGCCCAATTGAACGGTGTGCATACCATGATTAATTTTCGTACCTACTGAGACCGCTTGACTGTCGATTTCGCCGTACAATTTGTCGCCTGAATCACTATTATTAAAATAACGTACATGGCTATCAAGCTTAGTTTTCTCAGTTAAGTTTGTTTTGAATGTTGCTGCTGCATAATGCTGCTGATAGATGTCTGTTACATCAGCATACCAATAGCTACCACCAAGTTCTGGCGTAAATTGATGATCTACACCCGCAATATACATGCCATCAGTATTTGTTTTGGCAATTGCAAAGTTATTATGTGGGAATAAGCTAAAGTCTTGGTACTGGTTGTCGTAACGCGCATTAATCCCATCAATATACGCCAAAGTGAGCTTTGTATCTTTGATATCTTTTGATTCGAACCAAGCACCACTATATGTAGTCAACAATTGACGTGATGGATCAAAAAACAATACAGGTGACATTGGTAATAAATCACCTACTTTTAACTCAGTTTTTGCGTATTTAACTTTTAATGTTGCGCCTAATTTTGCGTTATCTTTTTCAACTTTTTTGTTCGCATAATCATATGGCATGTGAATATCATCGACAGTGCCTTGAGACTTTAAGCCCACCGCATATTGTGCCAAAAGGTCTGCACCGACTTGAATGCCTGCACCGATATCATGATAGCCAGATTTAGCATCTAAAGTGACTGCTTGTGTCCAGTTACCATAGCCACGTGTAACGTCACGTCCTGCTTCATGATTATATTCACGATCTAAATAAAAGTTTTTGAATTTCAGTTGAACATTGCTGTCTTTTACAAAATCTGCGTGTACTGTTGCACTCATCCCTGTTGCAGCAATCATTGCTAGCCATAATTTTTGATGACGCATGGCTTCATCCTATACTCAAATCAGCGTTGATGAGCATATTGCTAAATTGTGCACTCTGAAGAAATCAGACTAGAGTCTAAAAAAAATTTAGACTTTTCCGATGAAAAACAATACTTTAAAAACTCTCATTGTTATAAACAATTAATAATAGCTCAGTAACTAAGCAAATTAACTTTTACTATGGATAATTTATTATATTTTAATATCTTACAAATTAACTCAGAAGCATTTTGCCATTTTATTTAATAGTTTTTAAGTTTAACAATCACGATACGCTCTACACCAAATCACTCAATATAAGCACCCAAACATCTCACGCAATTGTTTTTTTATATGTATCTTTTCTAAATTCATAAAAAAAGCACTCCTAAGAGTGCTCTTTCAAATCAATTTTAAATTATGCGTTAAGTTCTTTTGCTTTAGCCATAGTCAAAGCTAGATCTTCAATCATGTCTTCCTGACCACCAACAGTACCACGGCGACCAAGCTCCATTAAGATTTCACGCGCAGATACGCCATATTTCGCTTCAGCACGTTTAGCGAACAATAGGAATGAAGAGTAAACACCCGCATAACCTAAAGTAGCTGCATCACGGTCTGCACGAATTGGGTTGTGCATCATTGGAATCACAAGATCTTCAGCAACATCTTGTACTTTGAATAAGTCAACGCCAGTGTCCATACCCATACGGTTAGCAACAGCGATGAACAATTCAAGTGGAGTGTTACCCGCACCAGCACCAAGACCTGCAGAAGCTAAGTCTACACGTACTGCACCTGCTTCAACCGCAGCAACAGTGTTCGATACACCCATACCTAAGTTATGGTGACCGTGGAAACCTAACTCAATACTTGGATCTAAGTGTTGACGTAAGTGACCTACACGGTCTTTAACGTCTTGAGGAAGCATGTAACCTGCTGAGTCAGTCACATAAATACAGTTTGCACCGTAAGACACCATCTTCTTCGCTTCTTCTAAAAGACGCTCTGGAGATGCCATGTGAGCCAACATTAAGAAGCCCACTGTGTCCATTTCTAATTTACGCGCAGCGGTGATGTGCTGTTCAGAACAGTCAGCTTCAGTACAGTGAGTTGCAACACGAATCGTTGATACACCGATTTCATGTGCCATTTTCAAGTGGTCAACCGTACCGATACCAGGAAGAAGAAGTGCAGAAACTTTTGCATTCTTCATACGCGGTACAACAGCAGACAAGTATTCTTCGTCAGTCGCAGCAGCAAAACCGTAGTTTACTGATGAACCACCAAGGCCGTCACCGTGAGTGACTTCAATTAATGGTACGCCTGCATCATCAAGTGCTGTTGAAATTGCAATCATTTGCTCAACAGTCGTTTGATGGCGCTGCGGATGCATACCATCACGTAAAGTCATATCATGAACAATAATCTTAGACATGCGGTTGCTCCTTAAGCTTCTTCTTTGTTGAATACGTGTTCAGCAAACATTTCTGCTGTACGAGCAGCTGCAGCTGTCATAATGTCGAGGTTACCTGCATATTTCGGCAAGAAATCACCCAAACCTTCTACTTCCAAGAAGATAGAAACACGGTTACCATCAAAAATTGGACCATTTACAAGTTTGTAACCTGGTACATATTTTTGCACTTCTTTAATCATCGCGTGAACTGATTCAGTGATCGCAGCTTGATCTGGCTCACCTTCAACAAGACAGTGTACTGTGTCACGCATCATAAGTGGTGGCTCAGCAGGGTTAATGATGATGATCGCTTTACCTTTTTTCGCACTACCAACTTTCTCAATAGCACCCGCAGTTGTACGTGTGAATTCGTCGATGTTTTTACGTGTACCAGGACCTACAGATTTTGTAGACACAGTCGCGATGATCTCACCATATTCAACAGGTTGAACACGTGAAACTGCTGCAACCATAGGAATTGTCGCCTGACCACCACACGTTACCATATTCACGTTAGGCACTTCACCTTCTGCAAGTAAAGCTTCTAAGTTCACAGGTGGAACACAGAAAGGACCAATTGCAGCAGGTGTTAAGTCAATCATCAGTACACCAAGTTCATTTAACTTGCGGCTGTTTTCAGCATGTACATATGCAGACGTTGCATCAAAAGCAATTTTGATATCATCTTCAATGACGTGAGGAAGAAGACCATCAACCCCTTCTGCAGTGGTTTTTAAACCCATTTTCGCAGCACGAGCAAGACCTTCAGAAGTAGGATCGATACCCACCATCCAAACTGGCTCTAACCATTCGCTACGTTGAAGTTTGTAAAGCAAATCAGTACCAATGTTACCTGGTCCGATCATTGCACATTTAATCTTTTTCATTAACGTACTCTCTCAAAATTCCGACTTATTCAGCAGCGAAAGCAGCAGTCACTGAACCAAAGCCTTCAATCTCAACTTTGAATTCATCACCTGGGTTTGCTACAACCATAGGGCCTAATGCACCTGTTAAAATAATGTCACCAGCTAACAATGGACGACCACGACGTACCATTTCATCAGCAAGCCAGACAGCTGCATTTAAAGGGTTTGCTAAGCAAGCCTTACCAACACCTTGAGACACGACTTCTTCACCACGTGTCATGATCATTTTACAATTCACTAGATCAAGGTTATCGAGTTTTACAGGACGTGAACCCAATACAAATGCAGCTGAAGATGCATTATCTGCGACAGTGTCAATCAAACTGATCTTCCAGTTTTCAATTCGACTATCCACCACCTCAACAGCAGGAAGTGCATAATCAGTCGCGCTGATAATGTCAGCATAAGTGTGTTTTTCTTTCGTTAAATCTTGTTTGATCACCAAAGCGATTTCCGCTTCTACTTTAGGTTGGATCAATAGACCTGCAGGAATCGCCTCTCCATCACCATAAGCCATGTCTGCAAACAGCATACCGAAGTCAGGTTGATCTACACCGAGTTGTGCTTGAACCACTTTTGATGTCAAACCGATTTTACGCCCAACTAAACGACGACCTTCTGATAAGGCACGCGCTGTATTCACTTCTTGTACAGCGTAAGCGATATCTACATCAGCAGCTTCACCACCCAACGTTGGGCGAATTGGTGCGATTGCACTTTGTGATAATTCAGCAGTTCGTAACGCTTGTGCTACTGATTCAACTACAGCAGAATTAGACATCAAGACTTCCTTCAACTTCATTCGATGATCTATTTGACCTTAGGAAATTGCTTGAAAACAACCTTCTAAAGGACAAATTCTTTTAGAGAGATACCTGCATCTCTGATGAGAGCTAGAATGGAAAAATCTTGACCTATATGCCAATACTTATTTTCTTTATGACAATAGTTTCAGACTATAAATAATTTATCAAATGAAGACACTATCTTATTGTTTTACATGTTTTTAAAATTTTATTATTTAAATATACAGAATGTTTAATCTATTTCTAATACTACTTATTAGACCATTGATAATAGAATTATCCATGAATTACAAATTATTAATGCACTAATCCAAAGACAAGTTATATTCTTTTATTGTTCAACTACAATTCAATTAAAATACATTTTAAAAGCCTTGTTAAGGCGACTTAAGTCGTAAAATCGGTGTTGAATATTACAATTGCTACTATCTCATCACCAAATAATCACATTTTCTCTCCATCAAAAAAGATTAGAATATTCATCAGGTGAAGATACAGAGACAACAATGAAATTATTAAAACTGCCACTATTGATCTTAGCTACCGGGATTAGCTTTTCGGTACTTGCTGACACAGAACCTAAAACTAATATTATTAATCTTCAAGCAGACGCTTCTAAACAAGTCTCTAATGATGAAATGCACGCCATTCTATTTATTGAAAAAAGTAATAAACAGCCTGCACAACTTTCAACACAAATGACCCAATTGATGAATCAGGCCATCAACATCAGTAAAAAATACCCCCAAGTTAAGGTCGAAACAGGTTCTCAGACCACTTACCCTGTCTATGACAACAATAATTCAACAAAACTGAAGGAATGGCGCGGCCGAGCTGAAGTGAATATTGAAAGCAAAGATTTTAAAGCAGCGAGCCAATTAATTAGCGAGTTACAACAAGATTTTCAAACACAATCGATTAATTTCACTGTTTCCACTGAAAAACGAAAGCAGGTTGAAAATGAGTTATTGACAGAAGCCACGCAAAATTTCCAACAGCGCGCTCAGGTTCTCACTAAAGCTTGGAATCGTTCTAGTTATAACTTGGTTAACTTGAATATGAACACCAATAATTATTCACCAAGACCATTAGCCATGGCACGTGCCGCAATGGTTGTAGAGAGTGCACCCGCTGCAGACTCACAAAATATGGCTGCTGGAGAATCAACAATCACAGTCAATGCAAATGGATCAATTCAATTAAAATAGTTCGCTATTAAAGTTAAAAAAGCCACTCAATAAGTGGCTTTTTTTGTTTCTTACTTTTTAAATGGGAAGGCATATTTCACAATACGTCCCAAAACCTGACCATATTGTTTAAATAAACTCGCATTATTGTAATTCAAGCCGTATTTTTCACACACCGCTTTCACTTTAGGCCCCATTTGACGGTAACGTCGAGCAGGAATATCTGGATAAAGATGATGCTCAATCTGATGACTCAAATGCCCCGTCAAAATATGGAATCCTTCAGAACCTGTCAGGTTAGAAGACCCACGAATTTGACGCATATACCAATGGCCACGGCTTTCATTTTCTAAAACTGACTTCGGAAAAACTTCCACATCTTTGGTGAAGTGACCGCAGAAAATGATACTGAATGTCCAAATATTACGAATACCATTAGCGACTAAATTACCTGTGAAAACGGGTAATGCTGCAGGACCTGCAATGAGTGGGAAAAAAACATAATCTTTAAATAACTGTTTCCCCATTTTCTTTTTCATCGGGTTCAAACGTTGTTGAAATTCTTCTTTGGTCATGCGCCCTTTTAAGCGCTTACCAATTTCTAAGTTCTGAATCGCTACACCCCACTGGAATAACAAACAGAATGGAATACTGTAAAGTGGTTGTAATAAATATCCTTTTTTCCAGCGTTGCTCTGGGAACAAACGAAGAATTCCATAACCAATATCATCATCCATACCTTTAATATTGGTATAGGTATGGTGTTTGTAGTTGTGGGTTTGGCGCCAATCATCAGATGTGCCGACGATATCCCATTCGTAAGTTGTCCCTTTAAATTTAGGGTCGTTCATCCAATCATATTGACCATGCATCACATTATGGCCCAACTCCATGTTTTCCATGATTTTGGCAAAACCAAGCAAGCCTGTGCCTAAAAGCCATGCTGGAGGAAACCAGCCAGCAAATAAGCATGCACGTCCAAGGATTGAACTGTAGCGAATCGCTGCATACACTCGCTTAATATACTTTTCGTCTTTTTCACCTAAATCATCAAGAACTTCCTGCTTAATTGCATCAAGTTCACGTGCGAGTTCATCAAGTTGTGCATCAGTGAGTTCACGATTTTTTGGGTTTTTGAAATATTGTGCTTGAACTGGCATATTCATGATTATTCTCGCTTATAGGTCGATAGTGAGATCAGACTGAGCTGAATTGATACAGATTTTGAGCAGATTTCCAGGCTCAGTATTTTCTGCACCATTGACGAGGTTTTTAGTTGCACCTTGCGCTTTATGGCATGCACATTTATTACATACCCCCATGCGGCAACCGTGCTGTGGGCGAATATTTTGTTGCTCTAAACTTGCAAGTATTGATTGTCCCTTTGGAATCGTGACGACCTTATTTGATTTCGTAAGTGTGACCTGAACAAAACCAGTTTCATCACTAATGAATGGTTCAACACTGAATGCTTCACCTTTAAATTTATGAACACGAGTATCAGTTAGTTGTTCAGCAACTTGCACAAATCCTGCTGGACCGCATGCATAAACCGTATATTGATCTAAGGATTCGATAGCAGTTAAATGAGAATCTTCTAAACGGGAATCAGCCACTTCATCTTGAGTGGTAAAAAATTCAACATTAAAATTTGAGTGTTGATTCGCCAAAGCAATCAACTCTGTTTGAAATGCTAAATCTTCTGTTTTTTTTGCCCAGTACATCAATTTAACTGGCTGAACTAATTTTTTTTCTTGCTGCAATAATGCCTTGATCAAGCTGTACATTGGAGTAATACCACTCCCTGCGGCCAGCATTAATAGAGGTGTATTTACACTTTCAAGTGTCATATCACCATAGGGTGCACCAAACTCAACGATATCCCCTACCTGAGCTATATCGTTAATCCATGAACTGACTACCCCCTGATCGATTTTCTTAGCAGTCAACAATACATGTTGAGTGTTGATTTTGGTCAAACTATAGGTACGTTCAAAACAACGACCTTGTGTCGTGACAATAACTGGATGATGTTGCCCTGCTTCACCAAACTGAAATTTACGATTAACCGCAATTTTTAAGCTGACCATATCATTTGCAACTTGAGTACGTTCAACAATTTTGCCTAATGATTGATTCACCGACCAAGTTGGATCGATCTTTTGCAACCAAAAATTGGCAGCATTCGGATCAAATACAGCATTTACTGCGGATCTAATCAAATTTTTAGGTGGCTTAACTGCTTGCATTATGGGCTCATCACAGTGGGTTTTGAATTATTATACACATGTATATATATTTGTATAGACACTTGTATATCATCTATTGATTTCCATATCCTGACACAGAGCGATATAATGCAACTCTAACTGTAAACTTCTGATATTTATGAGCAGCTCTACGATTACTCTTTCTCCTCTACATGCCAGTGAATCCGCATCCATTTTGGAGCATCCAACTGCACGTACAGTCGGAAGAAAAGCCACAATCACGAAAGAAGAATTATTCCAAGCTGCTCTCAACCTTATCGGACCTCAAAAAAGCATCGCATCTTTAAGCTTGCGCGAAGTTGCCCGTGAAGCAGGAATTGCGCCAAACAGTTTTTATAGACATTTTAAAGATATCGACGAACTTGCCATTGAATTGATTGATCGCTCAGGTATTGTTTTACGTCAAATCTT
Source organism: Acinetobacter sp. ANC_7655 (assembly GCF_056784015.1). Classification (NCBI taxonomy): domain Bacteria; kingdom Pseudomonadati; phylum Pseudomonadota; class Gammaproteobacteria; order Moraxellales; family Moraxellaceae; genus Acinetobacter; species Acinetobacter sp. ANC_7655. The sequence continues at coordinate 108,980 of NZ_JBWYJB010000004.1, forward strand.
GCATCAAGCTCGCTTAAAAGCAGTTCGCAATTCAAGTATTGTGCGTAGTTCAGTTGAAGTATTTATTGAACAGTTAGATGCTGACGAAGGTAATCTGAGCCTGTTGTTACGTGAAGGTTATACTGGTTCTGCCTCTTATAAAGAGGCGGTTGAAAAACAGCTTAATTACTTTCAGCAAGAACTCATGGATGATCTTGTTCGTCTTGAGCAAAATAACCCTCATAAAATCAAGCATCCAGAATTGGCTGCAAAAGCGATTACTCAATTGGTATTCACTATGGGTGCTAAATTAATCAACATGCCACACGATGAAAGAAAAGTTGTAGCTGAACAAACGATGACGATGATCCGAATGATTTTAGAAGGCGCACGTCATCTGAAAGAATAAATACTGAGTGTAAAAAAAGCCCTTCAGTTGAAGGGCTTTTTTATTACTTTTCCCAAATAACTTCTTTATTTTGAGCAACCCAAGTTGGAATAAGGGCTTCGTACTTCGCCTCAATTTTATTACGCTTAATCTTCATAGTCGGCGTCAACATATCGTTATCCATCGTCCACAAATCCATGATGACCACAAAGAATGCAATTTTTTCATGTGGCTCAAGCTTTTCATTAATTTCATTCTTCAACTCAATTAATTTTGCTTCGATATCATCACGTTTATTATCTTGTTGCAATTTATTGCGAATTTCTTCTGCCAACATCACAAAGGCGATCGGCTGTTTATGGCTTGCACCACCAACACAGACAGATTCAATCATTTGGTTATTACCAATCTTTTGTTCAATTGGTACAGGCATCACATACTTACCTTTCTGAGTTTTAAAGATGTCCTTTACACGTCCAGTAATTTTTAGACGGCCAGTCGCATCAATTTCACCCATGTCTCCTGTTCTTAAATAACCATCCTGAGTCAAATCTTCAGCTGTTTTTTCTGGGTTCTTGTAATAACCCAACATTGTTCCTGGGCTTCTGACTAAAATCTCACCATTCTCATCAATCTTGCAGTCTACTCGTGCTTGAACATGTCCGACATATCCACTCATATATTCACCCATACGTGTGATATGCGAGTATCCACAGTTTTCTGTCATTCCATAAACTTCAAGCAACTCTAAGCCCAAATTACGATACCATTTAATAATATCTACGGGTAAAGGTGCAGAACCCGTTAAAGCATAACGAACATGATTCAAACCCAATTTTGCCAAGAGTTTTTGCTTAATCTTATTGCCCAAGAATGGGATTTTAAACAACACGTTTTGTACATTAAGTGGAATTTTTTCATTAATCCCCAAATAAAATTTAGTCCATAAACGTGGCACAGAAAAGAAGATCGTTGGTTTTGCACGATTAAGATCTTCAATAAATGTATCTAATGAATTGGCAAAATAAACGGTAAAACCACAAATCATCACGGATGATTGAATAAATACACGCTCTGCAACATGAGCTAGCGGCAAGTAAGATAAAGCACGATCTTTTTCTGAAACACCAAACGTAGATTTCAGCTCACTCGCAGGTGAGAGCAAGGTCTTATAACTTTGCATAACGCCCTTAGGTAGACCTGTACTGCCCGAGGTATAAATAATGGTCGCAAGCTCATCCTCGTTTGGAAAATAAGGCTCACTGGTTGGTGCTGTTTTCGCAGTGATTTCATCCCATGTTGGCGCATTATAGTCAGGTGCCAATGGCAATTTAATACAATGCATATCTTGCGGGATGATTTGTTTCACATCGTTCCAACTGTCTCCAATACCATCCAATTTACCGATAAACAAAGCCTTAGTTTCACTATGATCTAGAACATATTTGGTTCCTTCACCATTGAGAGTCGTATATAAAGGAACCGACACATGACCTGCCATCCAAATTGCAAGATCTGCCATAATCCAATGCGCACTATTCTTACCAAAAATTGCAATCTGAGAACGACCAGGCAAATTCAAAGATTGTAAATAAGCAGCCATTTTTTTGACTTGACTGGCCACTTCTCCCCAAGTGTATTTAATCACCTGACCATTTGGTAAAGGCTGAACCAAGAAATCTTGGTTTGGCGATTTCTTTTCCCAATACATTAAATAGTGAATATGAGTCGGTAAAAACTCAAATTGGTTGTTGTTCTGATTTACTTCCATGTGTAATGACTCCCAATAACGCATCATTGTTGTTATGTAATGACTCATAACCGAAAGCTGATTTAATCGTTTTAAACTCGTCCTGAGTTCCTGATTGCCGAGTAAAAACTACAGCTTTACGATTTAAATTTTCGAATTATTTTCTATTTTCTATCATGAATTCTGATCAAAATCCAACCATTATTTTGCTCAGTTTAATAGCGCTATATTTTTGATAAAATTGTAATTTAAGACCAATGTGTTGATGATTATCGCCAATGTACTTGGTCAATGATTATCCTATAACTAAATCAAACTCATGGATAGAGATTGATCATTATGGCTCAGATTGCCACTATTTTACGTGCAAAAACTCAACTCATGGCTGTCAAAGCCCTCACCCTTGCAATCCCAGTATCACATCCTCTCGTATTTGCGGGTGAAGATTCATCAATGCAATTGTGTGGCAATATTGCTCAGCTCGGCATGAAAAAAGTGATGATTGTGACTGATGCAATATTGGTCAAATTAGGTGTCATACAACCCATTCAAGATCAATTACAGCACAATGGGATTGAAGTTGTTATTTTCTCTGATGTAAAACCTGATCCAACTTGTGAAATTGTCGAAAAATCTCTAGCACTGTTTAAAAATACCGCATGCGATAGCGTATTGGGTATAGGGGGTGGTTCGACGATTGATACAGCAAAAGTATTAGCGCTCGCAGCCGCAAACCATAAATCGCCCAAACAACTTTTTGGAATTTTAAAAAGCCGTAAACCTGCATATCCATTGTTCGTGATTCCGACCACCGCAGGTACAGGTTCTGAAGTTACCATTGCCGCAGTTATTTCAGACAGTGAAACTCATATTAAAGGCTTAGTTATTGATCCCAAAGTCGTTCCATTAGCAACTGCTTTAGATCCCGTCATCATGAAAGGCATGCCACCTGCTATCACTGCTGACACTGGCATTGATGCCCTTACTCATGCAATTGAATCGTGGGTAAGCGGATTCGCCAACAAACAATCAGATTATTACGCCAGTGCAGCCATGAAATTGATCATGGAGAATTTAAAAAAAGCATTTGAAGATGGTCAGAATATTGCAGCACGTGAAGCAATGGCGCTCGGTTCTCATTATGCTGGTTTGGCAATGAATAGTGCTGGAATTGGCTATGTACATGCTTTGGCGCATCAATTAGGGACTCGATATCAAATCCCACACGGACGCGCTAATGCCATTATCTTGCCTCATGTTCTAGAATTTAATCGTAAAGCATCAGAAAAACGCTTAGCACTAGCAGCGAAGAAAATTGGTTTAAGCTCGTCACACACTTCGGATGAACAAGCCGCAAATATATTCATTCAAAGCGTAAAGCAATTACTCAAAGATTTGAAAATCAATACTGAGATTCCGAATTTAAAAAAGCAAGATTTCCCAGAGATGATTAAATCTGCTTTTACTGAAGCCCATGGAATTTATGCCGTACCAAAATACATGAATTATTCAGATGCTGAGCAAATTTTAAATCGACTTTAATGCCAATAAGGCACGAATAAAAGCTCAGTATACAATCGTGTCTACTGAGCTTTTTTAATTTGCGACAAGGAATGCCGCCATGTTAAAAAATTTAGATTCACTAAACCCTTTTATTCATGTCACGATTGAGAATAGAATCCTGACCATCAAAATTGATCACCCCGAGCAAAAAAATGCTTTAACTGGGGAAATGTACAATGACATTGCAAAAATATTGGATGCAGCAGATCAATCTCAACAAGTGAATGTTGTGATTTTACAGGGTAACGAACATGATTTTACCGCAGGAAATGATCTGAAAGATTTTATGTCTGCCGCTCAAAAATATGTTGGTTTAGCCGCTGATGCTACACCACCCTTTGTCTTCCTAAAAGCGATCGCAAGATTTTCTAAACCTATTATTGCTGCGGTACGTGGCTGCACTATAGGCGTTGGCATCACTATGCTATTTCACTGTGACATGGTATACGCCCACCCCGATACAGAATTTCAAATTCCATTTGTAAGTTTGGGATTATCTGTAGAAGGTGGCACCAGCCTTCTTTTCACTGAGTTGGCTGGTTATCATATGGCTGCCGAATTATTGCTCACAGGTCGAAAATTTTCAGCGGAAGAAGCGCTAAAATGTCGAATCATCAATCAGATTTGCGAGCAACCTGAACAATTAGCTTTGCAGCGAGCTCAACAGATGAGTCAACTGCCAATGACCACGCTAAAAATTATTAAAAAACAAATTCGACCCGAGCAAGATCAAATTCAGAATTGTATTGTTCAGGAAGCTGAGGTTGTTGCAGAACGTTTAACATCACCTGAAATGATTGAAGCCGTGATGGCTTTCTTACAAAAAAGAAAACCTGACTTCAATCAATTTCTGCAGTCCTAAAAAAGCACCCTAGGGTGCTTTTTTTATTTTATGGCTTTACCACCACCAAGACTCGAATCGCTTCAGGCGTTACAGTTAAACCTTCTAAAAGGCTTAAGCCTTCTTTTTGAAGCTTCTGCAAACGTGCAATTTCATCTTCGCGAATACTTGGGTTAAATTGTTTCAAATAACTTAAACGATCAATTTCATATTGCCATTTATTGCTATAGATTTCTTTCGCTTGCTGTTTTAATTCAGGCAAAGCACCTTTTGCAATGTCTAAAGCTTGTGCATAACGTTGTTCAACGACATCACGACGTGCTTTCACCACTTGGCGACAACTATTACCGTCAAGATGATGTAAGTATGGTTTCAAAATATCTGGTGCAATTTTAGCTGATAAATCTTGGCCTTTTTCACTTAATAACACACGAATCAATTGTGTTGGTAAACTCGCTGGCAAGTTCAATGCTTTCGGTGCAATCACATCCACTTTGAACCACACCTCAACTAAAACTGAACCTTGTGGTAAAGCTGCAGATTTCAATAACGCCACATTGGTACTACCGAACGATTGCGTATTGATCATTTCCATGACACTTTCAGTGAAAGGATGCTCAAGCGTTATGTATTGCGCATCTTCACGGATTTGAGCCTGATCACGATAGAACGTCACGGTCATGCCTTCCTCATCCAAAGTCAGACCTTGGACTTGCATTTGATCAGTAGGCTTGATAATCACCGTGCCATTACTTTGCTCATCAAAATCAATATTGGTTGATGCCATGAAGCGTTTCATAAACATTGGCAAAGTCGTATTATCATCATACTCTTCAAGTGCTTGCACAATTTCTTGCGCAACCATTGGACGACAAGAATTGTATTCCAATAAACGATCACGTCCTGCTTGTAGCTCTTGCTCTAAAGCTTCACGTTGCACACTTACGGCTTCAAGCAAATCTTCAAAGGCTTGACCTTTATCAGCCAACAAGCAATCTTTAAGATCAACAATAAAATTTTCTTGTAAGGTTTGCGCAGTTGGAGAAATATTGCTGAAAATATTTAATGCTTCATTGTACCAACGGAACATACGCTCTTGTGCAGTGCCCACTAAATATGGCACATGAATCTGAATACGGTTTTCTTGACCAATACGATCCAGTCGACCGATACGCTGTTCAAGCACATCAGGATTCGCTGGCAAATCAAATAGGATTAAATCTGAAGCAAACTGGAAGTTACGACCTTCTGAACCAATTTCTGAACACAATAAAATCTGAGCACCATAGGAATCTTCTGCAAAATAAGCAGCTGCTTGGTCACGCTCTAATAGACTCATGCCTTCATGGAACATTGCTGTACGAATCCCTGCATGGATACGTAATGCATTTTCTAAAGCTTCAACCACAGGCCCACTACGCGCAATGAGTAAGACTTTTTTATGCTTTAACTGAGTACGGAGCATTTCCATAATCCACGTTACACGCGGATCAGTTTCCATCCAAGCCCCGTCCAATTGCGCTTCTTCTGGCCACATTTGTTCACGAAGTTTACCATCCATCGACCATCCTTCTGGCGCAGGTAATGGTGCAGGCTGACAATCACGACCAGGGAAGCCTTGAATCGCTTCACGTGTATTACGGAATAGTACACGTCCCGTACCGTGACGATCTAACAATTCATGAATTGCACGGAAACGCTGTTCTGGCTCATCTTCAATCTTGTGACCCAGTAACTGCTCAATTGCTTGAAAATGATCAGCTTCAAGGGGTTGATCCGACATCAGCACTTCTGCAATTTGAGCTGTTTGCTGATATTTTTCCTCTTCATCTAAGAAACGATCAAGCGAACTAAAACGTTGCGGATCGAGTAAACGTAAACGGGCAAAATGAGACTCGACCCCTAACTGTTCAGGCGTTGCAGTCAGTAAAAGTACGCCTGCAGTTTTTTCAGCAAATTCTTCAACAAGGTCATAGCGGTCATTACCACCCTCTTCTTCTGACCACATCAAATGATGTGCTTCATCCACCACAAGCAAATCAAAACCTGCTTCGAGCGCTTGCTCACGTAAATCTTCATGGTCGATCATGAGATCAACAGACGCAATGATGCACTGTTCAGTTAAGAAAGGATTCAATTCTGGATCATGTTCTTTGATCGAAGCAGTACGCGTTAAATCAAATAACGAGAAATTCAAATTGAAACGGCGACGCATTTCAATCATCCACTGATATTGCAGCGAATCAGGTACTAAAACGAGGATGCGTTCAGAACGTCCTGTTTTAAGTTGCTGGTGTATGATTAAACCTGCTTCAATGGTTTTACCTAGACCAACTTCATCCGCCAATAAGACACGTGGAGCAAAGCGCTTACCTACTTCATGCGCGATATAAAATTGGTGAGGAATCAATCCAACACGAGCGCCCACCATGCCACGTAATGGACTATTTTGCATATTAGCTTGCATTTGTAATGCTTCAATACGCAGGTCATACCATTCTTTATAATCAATTTGGCTTGCCAATAAACGATCAAGTGGTTTAGACAATTGAATCGTCGCGCCAACACGGGTTTCATTTAATGATTTGCGTTCATCAGTACCATCTTGTAACTGACGAATGACGTTGTAACGAATAACGCCACCACGCTCTTCTAATGATTCGACTTTCCAGACGATGCCCTCTTGGTCTTGAAGCTCATCATTCACATTGAACACAATTCGAGATAAAGGTGCGTTACTACGTGCATAGACACGGGTTTCGTCACTTTTAGGAAAGAGGATACTAATTGATCGTTCATTTACATCAATCAAAACCCCTAAACCTAACTCTGTCTCTGTGTCTGATAACCAACGTTGACCAATAGCAAACTGCTGCAATTTTTCCACCTTATCTCAAGTTAGGACTGAAAACTTATGCTCAAACAGGAGATGATTTGAGCAGAATTTAACGTCTATAAGCAATATATTTTGACATAAAGCCCACCAAAAAGTGAGCAATATTTAGCACCGATCTATTTAATTGATCATAACCAAGATTTCATCATGATCAGATCATAAAATATTCGTATGCTGATTTAAAAATGTGTTTTTAGAACGGCACTGGACAATGAAAATTCAGTCGTTCACCAGTAACAGGATGATTGAAACTTAACTGCTCTGCATGCAAACAGAGTCGATCTTTCAAAGCTTGTTGCGCTGGTGTTGCATACAAAGTATCACCTACGATGGGATGCCCTAAATGCTGCATGTGAACGCGAAGTTGATGTGCTCGACCTGTGATTGGCGTTAATTTTACGCGTGTCACCCACTGATCTTGAATTTGAAATTGTTCAATTGCTTCCCAATGCGTTAACGCTGCTTTATTGTGATGCGCATCTACGATATGCAATGGCGGACGCGATGGGTCGTAAATCACAGGAATGTCTACAGTTCCTTGACCTTCTACACATCCCGCTACTAGTGCTTGATAAGTTTTATCCGTTTCACGTTCTTGAAATTGGCGCGAGATCGATTTTTGACCTGCTTTGCTGAGTCCAAATACCAATAAGCCTGATGTATCGCGATCTAAACGATGAATAAGAAGTGTACGCGGTTCTTCTTGAAGAAGACGATTGATAACGCAATCTTGAAGGTCAGGCGTTTTGCCTGGAACAGAAAGTAATCCAGCTGGTTTGTGAATCACCATAAAATCTTGATCACGATGAATGAGATGTTCCTGAAGAAAATGACTCAAATTTCTATTCCTAGCAGATCGTGAAAACAAGGCGGCAATAATAGAAAGCTTAGCGATAAATTACAATCTTGAAATGGACAAACAGTGACGATTTTTCCGATATCTGATAGAAATTAAATCAATCTAACGATTCAAATGAATTAAGTTTTGTTTGTGACATCTAGCTGTCTTTTCTCAGGATAGGAAGCAATTGAGAAAGTGTGCAATTTTGCCCAAATGATTCAAAATCTATATGTGCGCCATTGGCTCTCCACAAGCCAATCAAACTCACCATTGCGACCGAATCTAAGCCATAGCGTCTTAAATCTTGAAATGGATCAATTTCTAAAATATCGAATTCGAGGTATTCAGCAATAGACAGCAATATACCCTTTTCAGAAAGAATAAATGAGGACGGCGCACTCAATTCCAGCATTCGAATCATGGCAGAGGTGTTCATATGATGAATACCTTGTTCTACACAGTTCTCAATCCACTGTAAATGTTGGCTCTTCGTTTCTACATGAACAGCATCGTTCACCACACAAATTTGAGGAGTAATCGAAATGATATGCTGTAAAAGTTGCTTTATAGGTGAATTGATCATGCCAGACACAATCAGTTGTTTTTTTTCTGCCAGTAATTCACCCAACTGCGCTACTTTAGAAAATGATTGCTGCTCTTCAATTTCAATCACTTCAATATCTAAAGCCTGCGCTTTTTTAATTAAGCGATTTAAATGAATTAATAATTCTTGATGTTGGTCATTGCTATATTCAGCTAAACGTTGAAATCCAAAAACCACCAAGACGCATTGTTCAGCTTCAATGGACCACTTTGCCAAACTCGCGCTGAGTTCAATTTTTTTGGGTGGTGTATAAAAATATGACATTGCCACTCTAATCAGCTAAAGCCAAGAAAACTTCAATGGCATGCAGCGCAATTTCAGCATCTTCAAAAGATTTAGCACCTGAAACTCCCACGGCTCCCACCAATTGCCCTTGATAAATAATGGGTTCCGCACCTTCTAACATTCCCGACAATGAGTGAACAGTCAGAAAACCCAATTGCCCATCTTTGATCAGCTCTTCAAAAATTTGAGATGGGTGGCGGCTCAAAGCTGAACATTTTGCTTTTTCAGCTGACAAATTCGCAGTCATCGGAGATGCACCATCCATGCGTTTCATTGCAAGTAAACTTCCAGTTTCATCTACAACAGAAATACTGACATTCAACTTTTTATCAATCGCATATTGTTGCGCACGCGTCAGTAAGAACTCCGCGTCTTCTAAAGTTAAATAATGTTTTAATTTCATTTCTATTTTAAGTCCGTGAATTTTATACGTGCAAAAAAGCCTACAGTATTTACACTGTAGGCTTATGTTAATAGATTTTCAAAAAAATTCTATTTTAAACGCGCAAATACATTCTTAGCTGCTTGAATAGTGAACGCAATATCTTCATCGGAATGCGCACTTGAGATAAAGCCGGCTTCAAAAGCAGAAGGCGCTAAATTTACACCTTCATCCAACATGCCATGGAAGAATTTACGGAACATTTCAACATCGCATTTCAACATTGAATCAAAGCTTGTGATGTCTTCTTGATCAGTGAAATACAATCCAAACATACCTCCAACCTGTTGAGTCTTAAATGGTATACCTGCTTCATCTGCGGCAGTCTGTAAACCAACCAATAACTTTTCGAGCTGTGCAGTTAGATTTTCATAGAAACCTGGTTGACGAAGATGTTTAAACATCTCAATCCCAGCTCTCATTGCCAGCGGGTTACCTGACAAAGTTCCTGCTTGGTAAACTTTACCTAGAGGCGCAATACATTCCATCACCTCCCGCTTACCACCAAATGCACCTACAGGCAGACCTGCACCAATAATTTTACCTAGCGTAGTTAAATCAGGTGTAACGCCGTAGTGTGCTTGAGCTCCACCTAATCCCACACGGAATCCAGTCATCACTTCATCAATAATGAAGACTGAACCATGCTCATCACACACATCTCGAATGGCTTGCAAGAATCCATCAATTGGTTTAACCAAGTTCATGTTACCTGCAACAGGTTCAACAATAACACCCGCAATTTCGGAACCAAACTTAGCAAAGCATTCTTTTAAAGTCGCAATATCATTGTATGGAAGCGTCAAAGTATGTTTTGCAAAATCAGCAGGAACACCCGCTGATGTCGCCTCGCCTTCACCACTTGTGAGTAGACCAGAACCTGCTTTCACTAAAAGTGAGTCTGAGTGACCATGGTAACAGCCCTCAAACTTAACAATCTTGTCACGACCTGTATACCCACGTGCAAGACGAATCGCAGTCATTGTTGCTTCTGTCCCTGAGTTGGTCATACGTACCAATTCAATTGACGGCATAATTTCACAGATAATATCTGCCAATGTCGTTTCATGCACTGTAGGTGCACCAAAACTTAGACCATCAACAGCGGCTTCTTGAACAGCTTTAATGATCGCAGGGTGTGCATGTCCTAAAATCATTGGTCCCCATGAACCAACATAATCCACATAGCGTTTGCCATCTACATCGTACAGGTAGGCACCTTGAGCTTTTTCAATAAATACCGGCGTACCGCCTACACCATTAAAAGCACGTACTGGTGAATTCACACCACCAGGAATATGTTTACTGGCTTGTTTAAATAATTGTTCTTGCTTAGGAGATAAACTCATGAAAATCACTCAACTCGAAAAAGTAAAAAATTTAAGCTTGTTTAGCAAATAGCTCTGACCAGTCGTAAACACGTTGACCAACAGTTGACATAGACCGACCCAATACATCGCTAATGACAGCACAAAGATCTGCTCCAGCAGCAATCACTTCAGCGCCATTTTCAACCGTCAAACCTCCAATCGCGCAAATAGGTACATTTAATTTTGCTTTTGCAGCTTTTAATGTTTCTAAACCAATATTACCTGCTTCAGGTTTGCTTTGTGTCGCATAAATTGCGCCGAAGGCTACATAATTTGCGCCGTCTGCGATCGCTTGCTCAGCTAGTTCAATAGAATTATTACAACTACGTCCAATTAAGACGTTTTTTGGCAATCTTTCCACAGCCTCTTGGATTGAACCATCATCTTGACCAAGATGCACACCCACGCCATATTTGACTGCGGCCTCTAAATCATCATTGATGACAAAAGGAACCTTATATTGATTACACATATTCTTCATGTATTCAATTTCATAAGCTTGATCTTCTTTCGCAACGTTTTTACGACGATACTGAAGTACTGCAACTTCATAAGTTGCCATCGCTCCTTCAAGCTTTGCTAATAGAAGTTCAATAGGATCATCGTTGGTGATTAAATACAAACCGCGCATAAAGAATAACTCTAGGCAAATACTAAAAATTTAAAACATTATAGGACAAAGCCTTGGAAGAACACATTGATAAAATGTAGAAATTAACAGGCTCTATTGTTGACTAAGCGTGTTAAAGATATTGATTGAAATGAATTTGTGAAATTTAATCCAAGAAAATTTGACTAATCATTCGAAGCTAATTGCTGGATAGACCTTTTTGGCAAAATGTGACAAAAATTAATCAAAAACGAAATTTCATCTATTTTATATTTTTTCAAGCTCAAATTCATCCACAAGTTCTGTGGCCAACTCTTGAGATAAATATTGAGGTTTAATTGAATATTTAAAATATATATAAGAAAAAATAGATGTTTATGAGAATTTTAATTTTATTATTAGCTAATAATTTCGCTCATGCAGAAATGATTTTTTAAACATGACAAAGAAGGGTTTGTTGATCGCTCTTGGTATGAAGCTGAAAATCAAATTATTGAAAGAAAGCTTTCAGCACAAGCTCCTAGTGAAAAAATTTATGAACTAAGACAGAGATTTAAAGTCATTGACTCAAATACGCTTGAATATATTCCATATAGTTCTTCGAAAGACACGCTTATGTACATAAAGGAAGTTTGCGAAAAAAGAGAGATGTTACCTGCGAAGGAGCCCATACTTGGCATTAGTTATAGACGAATCAGTATGAAAACACCTTTTGGCATGTCATGTACAGCAAATGATTAAGAGATTCCCTTTTAAGATTAGGAGGCAAATAAAATATTATTAAAAATCATAAACTTATGTATAAAAATAATAGTAAGGACTTAGTAAATGTAATTATTTAAAAGTAAATAACGATTTATCTAATTAAACCACTTTCAGTGAAAATTTTCTGACACGAGTAAAGAAAGTCAAATTGAATTTATTTGTTTTAAAGAAAATTTAGTAAATATTTATTTTGATTTTGAAGAAATTTCGGTAGTACTAGATGGCAAAGACATTACGTCCGACTATCCAGTAAAGAAAATAGATAGCAGAAGAATATTTGAATTATACAAACCGCTTACATGTGTAAGGTGTAGTTAAAAAAGATGGTGTTGCACTTCAAATGCTAATCTAAGATTTATGAAACAGATCTATATGTTCTAAAAAATTCTTATTTGAACAACAATACACCATATAATTGAATAATTCAGGATCTCAACGTAATATTATTTATATCCTAACCAATATGTATAGAAGAGAAAAATGGATCAATTAAAAAAAATAAATGATGATTTGCATCAAGCCGCCATATTATTAGACAGTATTCCTAGTAAGATTCAATCAGATCCATCACTAGAAAATAGAGAAAATATATTACTGATAGGAAAAGCTCTAAGTCATATTTTTGAACTCCAAAATAATATTTATAAAATTCGACCTGATTTAAAAAACTTAGGATGAGCTCTATTATGTTAAATAGTCGCATTTAATTATCTGATTCATCACTTAATCCATTCAATTCTATAAAAAAAGTTATCATATGAGTTAATTTTATCATTCATCATACGCCCTCTTTATTTATTCTATTGATAGCTAGCTCTAATTCATCATAATGATGAATACTCTCATCTGTAATAGGTTTTTTTAGTATTTGATTTGGGTGAAAAAAAATAGTTTTCATACCAACATTTTTTGCACCTTCTATATCAGCTTTAGGATTGTCACCAATAAAAATACAATCAGAAGGTGAACAATTTAACTGGTTACAAGCATAAGCAAATATTTTTTTATCGGGCTTTCTTAAGCCAATCGCTTCTGAAACTATGATAGTCGAGAAATATTCGGTAAGACCTAAAGCATAAAAATTATGTTCCTGAAATGGGCTTTTTCCATTGGAGACTAACCCAATCTTATATCCCTTTTGATAAAGATCTGAAATGACTTTTTGGACGTCATCAAAACCAATTGAAAATTTATTGAAATCAGTAATGTAAGAATTAAGTAATTCATCAACAGTAAATTTTTTTATATTAAAATCTTTGATTAATTGACTGTAAACGATATCTTTCCAAACATTTCCATTATCATCCAATTCAATAAATTTTTTTATAAATGCATCTTTTAGTTCTTGTGGTACTAATTGGAAAAAATTTACTTGCCAACTTATAAAACGAATAAGTGACTCATTCCTATTCAAAATAGTTTGATCCAAATCAAACAGAAGTATGTTTCGCATTAAAAATACTCACTCTCATAATAAAAGTTCTATATATAGTTCATCTTCTTTTTTTTCAGTATTATTTAAATTAACATAATATGTATTATATGCGGTTTATCAGAATAATACCGTTAACTCATCTAACTGAATACGTTAATTTTTTATTTAATCCCAATATTTATAATTTGGATTTATTCATTGGATGTTAAGCCTCTCCAGCTATCATATAATCATATTTTTGTGTAGCTTTCTTAAAACATTTCATGACAAAAAAAGCCCAGAATCTGCTGAGCTTTTTTAACAATATATAAATTTAGCTATCAATTTTATCAAATTTACGATCTTTCAAACTCAAGTTTCCGCGCAAAATATCCGATAACATTCTCCAGTCTGAAATAAAGCTATACAACGGTTGTTTAAAGCTTGCTGGCTTATTTTTTTCAAAAACAAAATGCCCCACCCACGCGCATGCGTAGCCTGAAACTAATCCGTAGACCAGATATTTAGCTTTACGCTGACGAATCGCTTGAGTAAAAAAATAAATACCGATTGAGCTACCTGCTGCATGTAAACGACGACTCATAATGCTGCGGTGTTCAGTCAAATAAAAACGATAAAATTCTGAGTAATTCTTGATGGGTAATTGAAATTTAGCTTCTTCTTGCGATGAAGATGGCTCTACATAAGCATTCATTGTTGTATTCCTGTCCTTTTTTTGACCACCATAATTCAAAAAATCGCACTTGAAAAGCTTATCTTACAAATATTGTGATTAATCATTCATTCAAGTAAATGTAAGTGAATTGTCAAGATTGTGGTTCTAACTGAATCAGTTACAATCCCCTTTAAATTAAAAGGCAATCAAATGTCTTACTTCTACGAAAATGATTGATCGATTAGGAAAATCACATGCTTGAAATTGAATTAAAGTTTCAGATCCCAGAAGCTCGACGGAATGCGATTTTAAAAGCAATCGATCCAAAAAAGTCTGAACTCATTCAAATGCAAGCAAAGTACTATGACACTCCAGATCGCCTACTCTCTCAGCATGGGATAGCCATTCGACAACGTCTTGAAAATACCAATTGGGTTCAAACCCTAAAAGCGACGAAAAGTAAAAGCCATTTACACCGTTTCGAACATAATCATGATTTAGGTAATCTTGAGGCTGCACCGAATTTAGATCTATCTATTTATTCAGATGATTCCGAAGCTTATGAGGTCTTAAATGACGCATTGAAAGGTGATTTTGACCAATTAGTCTTGCAGTTTGAAACAGACATTCAACGTACAGTTCGAGTGATTAGCTTTGAAGATGCCGAGATTGAAGTGAGTCTAGATATTGGCGTTGTACGATCAGATGATCGAGAACATGAGATTCATGAAGTAGAGTTTGAACTCAAACAAGGAAAAGTTGAAACATTACTAGCGTTTAGTTTTGAGTGGGTCAAAAAATATCAACTTTGGCTAGACGTTCGAAGTAAGGCTGAGTTTGGTAATTTATTGGTTTCAAATTTAGTTGTAAGCCCAGCGCGAACTGAAAAAGAATGGATCGTTGCAAAAAAAGAAAGCGCAGAAAAAACGATTCGAATGATGATCGGTCACCATATGCAACATTTGCTGCCGAATATTGCTGCGATTTCTGCGGAAGTGGCTGAACAGGAACACATCGAACAAGCACATATTGCTTTGAACTATTTGTTTTTAAGTCTATCTATTTTTAAAGACTGGACATCAAAGAGCACAGATAAATGGGCACATCAGTTATCTGCATTTAAAAGTCATTTTGAAAACCTAAAACATTATGAGCATATGCAACACACCTTAGGTGCTATTCTGCAAAACCCTAAAACTGCTGAAATGCTCAGCAAAGATGTGCTCTACGCCCGAGAAAAATTAAATAACTTAGTCAAATCTACCCAAAACGTTCAACACTATCTTGAACTTTTGAGTTTTAGTTTAGGCAATTCCAAGAAGGTGCAAACCCAAGACCTCAAAACCTATGCTCAAAATACGCTTCAACAGCAGTATAAAGTTTTACAGGAATGTCTGAATGAAGCTGATCCTTCTAACTTTGAAAGTCTTGACCAATTGGCAATACATTTAAGTGAATTAAAATTCAGTTTCCCAGTCTTAACACAAATTTTTGATGTGAAGAATTTACAAAAATACGGCAAGGCGCTTAATGATGCACATTATGCAGCTGAACAATATCAAGTATTGTCTTCCTCATCATCCTACTTACAGCAAACAGAATTAGAAGCCAGTGACTGGTTCGCCTTAGGTTGGTTGACGGCAAAGCAAGAAATTTACGCTGAAAAACTTTTGGAAGCGACTGAACAATTCTTAGTAAGCAGAAAATTTATCAAGTCATAAAATTCAAGTCAGAACTTTTCGTCAGTGAGAAGTTCTGACTTAAAAATGATCCCAAGTTTGCATCGCCATGTGTACAACGCTTTCCAATTGTTCAAAAGTTGCGCCATCACGTGCTTGTAAGCTTAGTCCTTGCAAAATCGTCATATAATAATCTGTCATTGCCTGAATATTAGTTTGTACACTAATTTCACCTGAAGCTTGGGCAGCTAATAATTTTTCTAGTAAATTCGATTTAGATAGCTGTCTTTTTTGCGAAATTGATTGTTGTATTTGTTGATTTTGAATCGAACAGTTCATTGTCGACACGACCAACATACATCCTTTAGGTTTGTCTTCTTGCACCAGTCGTTTTAGATTTTCAATCAAATAGAGTTCCATTGCTAATTTTATGGAATGTGCCTGTTTAAAAATCATTTCCATCGAGCATGATTCGTGCCTGAGATAATAGTCAATGCAACGATTAAAGAGCTCAGATTTATCACCATACGTACTATAAAGACTAGGTGCAGTGATTCCCATGGCGAATGTTAAATCACTCATTGAAGTGGCTTCATAACCGTATTTCCAAAATAGTGTCATGGCTTTTTCAAGTGCTTGTTCTTCATTAAAACACTTAGGACGTCCACGCCCCTTTGATATTGATTTGGCACTATCCATTTGATTTATTGGCTTTGAACTTTCCTGCATATTCAACCCAATTAATTTTATAATGATCATTAATAAATTAATTGACCCAGATCTTAAATTCAAATATTTTATTTCTATAACAATCATTATGAAATTATTTTCAAGGAGCGTTGGTCAATGAAATCCGAATCTCATCTGACTGAAACCGCTGTTAATTCTCCATCTCCTACAAAAAATCAAGGAAATTGGTTTGCTGTTATAACACTTTCTATCACCGCTTTTATATTAGTGACCAGTGAGTTTCTCCCTATTGGTGTGCTCAATGCAATCGCACTAGATCTCAACATTTCAGTCGGTACTGCTGGCCTGTTCATTACCCTTCCAGGCGTGATGGGTGCTTTCGCAGCACCGCTTATCTCGGTCTGGGTGAAGCAACTTGATCGACGCTATTTATTAATCGCACTCACAGCGGTCATGGTCATTGCAAATTTCATTACGAGCTATTCAGAAAGTTTCACTTGGATTCTATTGAGTCGCTTTTTCTTGGGTATCGCGATAGGCGGATTCTGGGCAACTGCAATCGCCTTAAGTGGTCGTGTTGCACCTCCTCACCTACCCATCGCCAAAGCAACAGCTATCGTCATGGCTGGCGTGACTCTGGCAACTGTGCTGGGTGTTCCGGTTGGAACATGGCTAAGTGAAATTTACGGTTGGCGTAATGCCTTTATGATCACCTCGGTGATTGGTGCCATTATTCTGTTTTTTGAAATTAAATTCCTACCGAAATTACCGCCGACTTCAGCTATTCAATATAGCGATCTACCCGCATTGTTTCGAGATCCAAAAGCTCGTAAAGGGTTAATCATTGTTTTATTTATCGGATTAGCGCATTTTTCAACATACAGTTACTTGGCGCCTTTCTATAAAAATGAAGCAGGATTTGATGGTTCAACCATCAGTTCTTTACTTCTTATTTATGGAGCAGCAGGCTTCGTAGGCAATGCATTCTCCGGTTATAGCAGCAATATCAATGTCCGCTATACGCTTTTTGCTGTTGCATTGTGTTTAGCAATCGTATTCCTTACATTCCCTGTTTATGCCAAATTCTTAACTGGTGCATATATTCTTACAGCATTATGGGGTTTTGCTTTTGGTGCCTTTCCTACGACAGCCAATATCTGGATGTTTTTACATGCGCCACATGCGGTTGAAAAAGGGATGCCTCTTTTTGTCAGTATGTTCCAAATCATGATTGCAGCAGGCGCTTTATTTGGTGGTTTTATGGTAGATCACTTCAATACCAGTACCTTAATTTACAGTGTATTGATTTTTATTTCATTAGCTGTAATTGCTGTATTCACTCATAGTCGAGGATTGAATAATCCTAAAGCTCAGCAATGTACATCAATTAATTGAGTTGAGTTGAGTTGAGTTGAGTTGAGTTGAGTGTAATTTTTTACGCTCAATTCTTAAATAATTCTATGAAATATAAACTCATTTCGTTGAGTGAAATCAATTTAAGAAATTAACGCGCTAAATTCTCAACCATCATTCAAATCGATCAATGCACCAATTCGGTGACATTTGCACAAAAATGATGAATTTTTTCATGAAAAATCCGTTAATCACTCCTCCATATTATTAATTATACCTAAATTATATATTTATCATTATTTATTAGTTGGCATACAAAATGCATTCATTATGATGAGTCTATCGTTTAACGCTAGTTATTCGATTTACTTGAAAATAAAATCAAACATGAATGGTGAATACAATGAATAATTCAAATCCAACAACTTTAAAAGAACTTACATTAGATGAAATTGAAGCAGTATCTGGTGCAGGTTTAGTGACTAATTTGCTTGGTACTGTCGGCTCTCTTGTAGGATTAAAAGATCCTTTAGTGAAAATTGGCACTGGCGTAAATGAAACACTTAATGGAACAATTGATTCACTAGGATTAGGTGTATTAAAAGGTGTTGTAGACACCTTGATTTAATTTTAAAAATCTTATGAACAATAGACTTTTTAATCTTTCAAATCACTCATCAAAAGGCTCATGAATGAGCCTTTTGATTGATATCCTACAAGATTTTGAACTAGAATGCTCTATACATGGATTGTTCAGCAATACAATAATTTTCCTCTATTTATGGCATCTAAGTTCGGGGTTAATGTGAATTCTTCCGATGAGAAGCTTACTCAACCATAAGATTGGTAAATTCTGCTGCTAAACTTATATACATTCATCCCCTAAAAATACACATCAAAAGCTGAACTTTTCTCACTTTGATTAAGTCATTATTTTAAAAAGTAGCAATTTCATACTCGATAATTTTCATTATATTGATAAATTAAATATTTAATTTTTAAAGGTGCGAACTTGAAGACAATTGGTTTATTAGGTGGAATGAGTTGGGAGTCGACTGATTTGTACTATCAACAAATCAATAAGATGGTTCAAACGAAACTTGGCAAGTTACACTCTGCTAAGGTTATTCTTATTAGCGTTGATTTCGCTGAAATTGAGGAGTTACAACGCAAAGGATTATGGGAAGATGCAGGAATCTATTTAAGAGATCAAGCCATACAATTAGAAAAAGCAGGTGCAGATGGCATAGTACTTTGTACAAATACAATGCACAAAGTAGCAACTTATATTGAGGAATCAACCAACATACCATTTATTCATATAGCAGATGCGACAGCCATGGAAATCATGAGCCAGAAAATTACAAAAATTGGGCTGCTTGGTACTGCATTTACGATGGAACAAGATTTTTATAAAAGCAGATTGGAGGAAAAAGGACTTAAAGTAATAACACCTAATAAAGCGAGTAGAAAAATTGTTCATGATATTATTTACAACGAATTATGTTTAGGCATAATTAGCGAAGCTTCGCAAAAGAAATATATTCATATTGTCGAAGAATTAATATCTTCTGGCGCTGAAGGAATCATTTTAGGATGCACTGAGATTTGTATGCTTATAGGAGATCTAAAATTCTCAGTCCCTCTATTTGATACAACTTCTATTCATGCGCAAGCAGCTGTAGATTTTGTATTATCATAAATATTTCATAGCATAAAAATCATTCAGATCATGCAAAAAAATATTTAACTGACATCAAAATCTATCATCAAGTACATGAATCGTTGCTCAAGACTAAATTTAATCAAATAAATACATATTTTAAAAAACGCTTTTTTTGATTGATATTCATGCCACAACAATCATCATTTAATCCTCATCGATAGAATTTAGAATGATGTTGAAATCAATAATTTCATCTGCGATTTCTGTCGCCATACGTTCATGAGAAATCATAATGACCGTTTCAACTCGCTCTTGAATAATTTTTAAAATTTTCGAACTTGTTTTCTCATCTAAGGCTGCTGTAGGTTCATCTAAGATCAGAAGCTCTGGTTTTTTTAATAATGCACGAATGATGTTTAATCGTTGTTTTTCACCACCAGAGAAGTTTTTATAAATTTCTTGTATATCATCGTCTAACTCAATTTGATTTTTTTCCAGCAAATGGAGTAAATCAAACTCTTTTAGCCAATGTTTAAGCTCCTCATCAGAATATTTGATCTCAGTATTTTGAATCAAATTTTGTC
This sequence comes from Acinetobacter sp. ANC_7655, assembly GCF_056784015.1. Taxonomy (NCBI): domain Bacteria; kingdom Pseudomonadati; phylum Pseudomonadota; class Gammaproteobacteria; order Moraxellales; family Moraxellaceae; genus Acinetobacter; species Acinetobacter sp. ANC_7655. Next base: position 129,376 of record NZ_JBWYJB010000004.1, read on the forward strand.
TTAATGAGGTTGAATATACGATCGGAGTTTGGCTGACCACAGCAATCTGATCAAATATCTTTTCTGAAAATACTGAAGTGATCTCTAAATTTCTAAAGAATAGCCGTCCAGATTTGATCTTTTCTATTCCCACCAAATAATTGAGGAAACTTGATTTTCCAATACCTGTTCGCCCCTGAATTAAATATATTTTTCCACACACGATGTCTAAATTAAAATTTTCAATCGTCTGCTGACCTAGATCAAATGACACATTTTGAAATGAATACGCCACCTCACTTTCTTTCTGTTCCTCAGCTGTTAGATCATTCGTACTGAATGACTCATGTTCCAATTCAAAATATTCTAGGTACTGATCAATAGCCACAATATGACCTTTCAAATGAATGATATTTTGAGACATCATCATTAAAGGAATGGTTAAACCTATAATATAGGTACTGACTAAAACAAAATCACCTGAACTAAAACTTTGATATTCAAACATATAGACTGATAAAACCATGAATACCAAAAGAAAAAATGACACAAATAACAGTTGATATATCATGAGATACTGAAGTTTTTTATAGGTATCCTGAGTCTTTATTTTATAGTCATCGATTCTGCGGCTAAACTCTTCAAATTCGTAATATTTCGAATGACTGAGTTTGATATCATAACTTTGTTGGAGTTTTTCAATCACAAATTGATTCAGTTGATTTCGAGCACCATACATAATCGTAAAGATATCTTGTGTCTTAAAGGTAATGATGAGCGATAAAGCAACTGTACAAGCTGAGAATACGAAAAAATACACACCAAATTCAAGATTGATCGTATTTCCGAGCACATACACCATACCTAAGATTTTAAATACCGTAGGTACAATGACAAAAAATATAGTAAAAATAATTGTACCAAGTGCTTCGCTGCCACGAATTAAATTGGCATTAAATACACCGATATCTTGTTGACGTTGATCTTTTAATTTCAAATCTAGAAAATTAAATACACCAGCTTTAAGCATGGATGCATCAACATTTCTGATCATCATAGACATGGCAAAATTATTTACATTCTTCATCCCTTCATTGATAAACCAAGCAAGTGCATAAGCCACGGCGAATAAATAGAGCAGATGAATTTGAAAAAAGTCTTGAATCGAATAGTAATGATCAGGCTCACTGGTCTGGTCAATCAGCAGCTTAAACAAATACGGTAAACCAACACTTGTACCAATAATTAAAATTTGAAGTATGGCTAAAACGAAGAACACACTTAATCCATTTTCATCATGTTGACGAAATAACATCCACGCCTTTTTAAATTGTTTAATCTTTTCAGTCATCATTCTTGAAATTAGTTATTTTTTGTGATGACTATTTTAAACAATACTAATCAATAAGTTTGGATATGGATCGTAGAAGCTTTGTTCTTATATGGTAGCTAATCGTTGATTCTAATGTCTAAACTAAGTTCAATCAGTCCAACTAACGATATTTACCATAAATACGCCACGTGTTGTTATCAGCCAATGGATCGCTATATGAGTCATTTCGTTGCTTACGTGGTTTATCGCGAGCATCAACCAACTCGAAATGAGGCTCAACACTTAAGACAATACCATTTACATAAAAACGTGTTCTCGTATATTCACTTTGCCCATGCTGAAATACATAAGTTCTTAAATCTATAAATTCGCGATGCGCAACTAATGCAGCAGTGTCATCATGATCCAACCAACGACTCATTGCCAAAACTTGTTCAGGTTCAAACTGTCCACACTTCTCTAATACACTAGCAATACCACGAAAAGTCTTTGATTCCTTTGCACGTGTTTTGTTAATGCGAATTCGGTCTACATGAAAATAAAACAGCGGTAAATTTAGATGACTCGGTAAATGAATGGCATCTAAAACCTCATCTTCCATAAAAGGTTGAAATAAATCTTGTGCCCTTTCGATTAGACCTGTCCACTGCTGGTAATAAGCAGCTACTTGCTCTTTGCTTCCATAATAAATGGGAAGACCTTCGACATTCGCAAGATCAACAGGTGGCCAAATATTCTGTCTCAGTAACGCAATATCACTTTTTAAACTTTGAACTGCGATAGCATCTTGCATAGAAAAGCTCATAAAAAAATTACTTAGGCTATTTTTAGATTAAGTGAAAGGTTTAGTTTATGCAAGCCTTTGCCTATAATAGTGCTTGAATTAAGTTATTTATTAGGAACAATTCATGGTTCAAAAGATTCAAGCGACTGATGTCACTGAAGAAGAAGCATTGAATGCGATTTTCTTCGAACGTGCTGATGAATTTATTAAGCAAGCCAATGAATTTTGCCGTGTTGAAAAAGGTTCTACTGTTAAACCAGCTGATGCTCGTGGTCAAGTCAGTGCTGCGATGCTATTTGGTACTGCTCGTTTTAACACATGGGTTGCTGCCAATAACTTTAAAGATGGCAATGAAATGCGTGATGCTAAAGAACAAGTGATGTCTTATATCATGCAACAGTTTCATATGATGCTTGAAGATAATTATGACGAATACTGCGAGCAGTTTGAAAACTATCTTCGCTTCCGTCGTAATGAAGAGTTTCATGCAAATAAACATGACCACGAACATTAAATAGATTTGCATTGTGTGCATTGAGCCTCCTTTAGGGGGCTTTTTTAATGCTTAAAATCTAATATTCAAACGAAAATGCAATTCAAAAATTGATCAATTTCTCGTATGTTATTCTTATTGATGACTCAACTAAGGATAGCGATGAATCAACTCAACTTTCCCATTGTCGATGCACATATCCATCAATGGGATCCTTATCACACGCCGCACGCTGCCGCTTTAGCTGTTAAACTTTTTGGAAAACATCCAAAAATCTTGGATAAAGTCGTTCGTCTCGTAAAACCTAAAGATTTAATAGAGACAGTAGGACTTACAGATTACATCACAGCACCCTATTTACCAGCGGATTACCACAAAGACATTGGACACTATACTGTGAGCCGTGTTGTACATGTCGAAGCCAGCTGGCATCATCAAAAAGGGACTGGCGTTGTAGAAGAAACGCAATTTATTCAGCAGCTTCCTTTTTCTCAAGAAAACATCAAATTGGCTGGAATCGTTGCAACAGCTGATCCTCGTGAAAGTAATTTCAAAAAAATTCTTAAAATGCATAAAAAGGCATCTCGGCATTTTCGTGGTATTCGAAAAATGGCTGCACATCATGAAGATCCTGGAATTCATGCATGGAACGATGATCCCCACCTCTACACTGATCGAAAATTTTTAAAAGGTTTTGAAGCCTTAGCCCAGTACAATTTAAGCTTTGATGCTTGGGTTTATTCTAGCCAGCTTAAAGATGTTATTGCTTTGGCAAAACGTTTTCCTGAGACTTCGATTGTCTTAGACCATTTGGGCACACCAGCAGGTTTATTTGGCCCAGTAGGTAAACACACAGGAATCACCCAAACTGCGCGAGACAATATCTATTTCCACTGGAAAGAAGATCTTGCAGAATTAGCTCAATGTCCGAATGTATATACAAAAATGTCTGGACTCTTCATGCCTGTTTTAGGTCATCAATTTCATACACGACGAACACTAGCATCTAAACAACAAATCATTGAATTGGTCTCTCCTATGATTATTCATGCTTTACAATGTTTTGGGCCTTATCGTGTCATGTTTGCATCCAACTTCCCGATGGATAAAGTGAGCACATCACTCACAAATATCATTGATGCCTTTAGCGACATTGTCGCTACCTATAATTCAGATGTTGTTGAACAGATATTTTGTAAAAATGCGCAGCAATTTTATAAGCTTTAAAAAAAAGGCTCATTCACAATCGAATGAGCCTTTTTGAATCGTACATTGTGGTTCTAAGTTTTAGGCTTTGAAATCATTTCAGGTTGTGGTTTACCATACTGATCTGCCATAACTTCAACCAAAAACTCAGGCTTAATATATTTTTTGATCACTGCATCTATATCTTTCTTCGTCAGTTTTGCAAATGCCTGATCTCGTTCTAGTCTTGAAAGCTGTGTTTTATTTTGCTCAAGCTGACTGTTCAATCCACGATGAATACGGCGCTCATCCTCTAAATTCGTGACACGCTGTTTCATAATATTAGCTTTAGCCGCTTCAAGCTCTTGCTCCGTCACACCATTCTTTAATAAGTCAGTGAATACTTTATGCACACCTTGAGAAACTTGAGCTGATTTTCCTGCTGCATAATTAGCACTTACACCTAGAGCACCAGCATTGATAAAATTATCCAAACTCAAACTACTTCCAAAGCTGTAAACCAACGCATTTTTTTCACGTAACTCCATGGCAAGGCGTGATGATAATTGTGACTCGCCTAGAATATGGCTCAACACATATAATGCTTCTGCATCAGGATGATTATTACCAACTGGAATGGCAATAACCGCTTGATAATTACCAAATTGACGCTGTTCAGCCAGCGCATGAACTTTTTGAGCAGGATAATCTATATGACTGCCCTGCAAACGTTGGTATGGTTCTTTTGTCTTAGACTGACCTAAAGATGAATTCAAATATTTCAGAATGGCTTTGTCATCAAAATCACCAGTCACCGATATTTGACCATTTTGAGTTGTAAAATACTTTTGGTACAAAGCTTTAATTTGATCATTGGTGATGGTTTCAATTTGCTGCTTTGCTAGCTCAGGTTCAAAATGATATCGCAAATCACCTGGTTCATATCGCTCTACGATTCTAGCGATAGTCAGTCCTGCAACAGTTTCAGGCTCTGTATATGGTCGATTTAATGACGATAATGTTTGCGATTTGATGAGGTCAAACTGACTTTGCTCAAATTTCGGATTATTCATAACGTCGACAATAAACTTGAAGAATTCTGGAAATTTTTCTTTCTTCGCAGATACGTTAATCACAATACCATTATCAACAGCTGAAGCAGATGCTCGACCACCCGCCTCGATTGATTTGTCTGCAATATCTTGCAGGCTATACTGCTCAGAAGCTCTCAATAGCAAATAAGACATAAAGCCTAGTGCTTCACCTTGATGCTTGAGTGATTGTGCTGTCCCGAAATTTAAAGATATCGATGCGTAAGTTTTGTCATCGCGTGTTGAAGTTGGGAATAGTGCATAATGCATCCCATTTTTCAAAATACCACGCTTGATTTTTTTCTCTAACTTTTCAACATACTGTTTGGAATTTTTTAAGTGCTCAGCCACTTCAGCCTTATACACAGCTGGGTCTTTTAAAGGCTCTTCTTGAGTTGTCACTTGATCTAAAGTTTTTGAATCTTGCTCATTAGCGTCTAGCTCGAGTGCCTTTTTTTGATCCTCAGGCGTAGGTTGTATGTCTCCCGAAATGCGATGCTCAGCAACCAAGAATTGATTTATTGCTTGATTAACTTGATCGACATTTAAACTTTGTATCTCTGCTTGATCTTTAAAATATTTTGCCCAATCCCCATTGGATGAAACCACATAATCACTAATGAAACCGCCCACAGAAGAAGCATTGGTCATCATGCTCTCTTGACCATTTTTAATCATGTTTTTGACACGATTTAATTCTGTTTCATTAAATTGATGCTTTTTCTCAATTCCTTTTTCTAGAGACTGGGCAACTTTTTTCTCATCATGATTAGGAGCATATACTGCCCCCATAAAAACAAGATTAAAATCAGGTGTTAACCATGTCGTCGATTGAACCTGTGTGGCTGTACCTGTTTCTACAATATCTTTGTACAAATGACCACTAGGTTGCATTGTAAATAAATAAGGTGCTAAAGCGAGTGCGGTCTGTGTTTTTTGCTGGGCGCCATTGAGATAAATATTGTATTTACCTAAATCACCTCCCTTTTGCACGATAAATTGACGATCTTTGATCTTGGTCGAATCAAGCATTGGAACTTTGGTTGACTCAGGAATTTGACGCGCAGGAATTTGATTAAAATTTTTATCTACTGCTCTCAGAATATCCGCTTTATCAAATTTACCTGCAATCACTAGAACTGCATTATTCGGTGCATACCATTGTCGGTAAAATTGATTCAGTTCCTTCATGTTGATTGACTGAAGCTCAGTTAAATCACCAATCGGTAGACGACCTAGATACTGATTTCCGTAAGCAGATTTCCAAATTTGATCCATCAATACTGAAAAAGGTTGATCCATTCGAACCTCACGCTCTCGTTTTACGATTGCGATTTCTGACGGAACAAATTTTTCCTGAAGTACGAGCTTATCCATTCGCTCTGCCTCCAGATACAACATTTCATCAATGGCTTTTTTTTCTGGACGGATGACACTCATATACTGGGTAGAATAGTAGTCAGTCATCGCATTACTCATGAGCGTATGCTGATCTAGACGACGTTGAAACTCATCTCCTTTTACATTTTCTGTGCCTTTAAACGCGAGATGCTCAAGTAAATGTGCTAAACCACCTTTACCTTGTGGGTCATTCAAAGCTCCCGTTAAATACACCATATTCATAAAAATTTTATTTTCTTTAGGTATTGGTGCCAAAATTACCCGTAAACCATTTTCTAGTTTGTATTCTTCAATATTTTGTTCAGTCTTGACCAAAACAGGTTGCGCTAAACCGCTAGAACTGACCGCAACGATCATTAAAGTAAGTGAAAGTTTTTTAAAACGAGTTAGCATTGTTCTTCCAATTATTGATATAAAAAAAATTGATCACACGCCTGACAAGGGTATGATCAATAGGGTTTATGCTTTAAAGGTAAATTTCAGCTTTCATATAAAGTTTGGCATAGCCAGAAATTTCAATTCTTTGATTCTCTTTAAGTTGGCAATACAACACGCCACCTCGTTCTGAGCTTTGAAAAGCAATAAGTTCTGTTTTATTCAATTTCTCAGCCCACAAGGGTGCTAATCCTGTATGCATAGAACCTGTTACAGGATCTTCATTGATGCCTTTATGTGGTGCAAAATAACGTGCCACATAATCATATTGTTCTGATGCTGCAGTTATAGCAATATCAGGATGATCGGATGCTGTAATACAAGTACTAACCTCATATGCTTCAGCAATTGCATTAATATTGGCAAAATTAGGTTTGGCATCAAGCACATCTTGTTCACTTTCCAAGACTAAAATATAAGCTTGTTGATTTAGATAAATTTCCTTGATTGGACGATCAACCACTTCTTTTAATAACTCAGGAAACTCTTCAGTTAAATGAGGGATTCGAACAGGGAAATTCATTGTAATTTTTCCATCATCTTGTCGAGTGATGGTAAAAATTCCTAAATCTTTGACATGAAATTTAATTTTTTTCGCTTGAGTATACTCATTAAAAAGTACATAACTGCTCGCTAAAGTGGCATGACCACAAAAATCGACTTCAACTTTAGGTGTAAACCAACGGATTTCATAATTTTCATCATCAATAATTTTAACAAAAGCCGTTTCAGCCAAATTATTTTCAAATGCAATATTTTGCATGAGTGATGTATCAAGCCATTCTTCACTGACCACTACAGCTGCAGGATTCCCCTTAAACAACGCTGTAGTAAAGGCATCAACTTGATACATTTTCATAAATACACCCTAATATTTCCAAACTTCTAATTGAGAATAATAATCTTTTATCATTTCAAATCATAGATTAATTTCAATCTTGACTATAAATTATTGCTTCACAAAGATTCGTTCATAAACTGTATATTTCTAATGATTTTCCATAAAAAAACCCTCACATGAGGGTCTTTTGCTATTTACGCTTTTTGAGCGCTTTCTTTAAATCTTTTAACTTAGATTCATGCTTAGAAATTTTCTTAAGTCTCGATTTAATTTGATCTTTTAAATCTTTAATTTTTAACTTGGACTTATTCGCCATATCTTATCTTCCTCGTGTCATTCACTTTAAATTGTTAATGCTTGAATTTACTGACAAGAATGGGGCTTCATCCCTAAACTCCCATTCGATTTAAGATTAATGATTTAACGATTTTGTTGATCTAAATCAGATTGCTGTTGTGATTGTTGACGGGACTGTTGCTGATTCTGTTGCTGTTGATCTTGTTGCTGTTGCTGCTGATTGGGTTGCTGTTGATGTGGCTGTTGACCTTGTTGACGTTGCTGGTGATTTTGTTGCTGTTGCTCATTTTGATCTTGATTGTATTGATTACTCATTTCATATCTCCATGATTATCAGATTTTGATACTGATCTTGAATTCTTTTTCACTTGAATTAGACCAGTACAAATAACCATAACCCTTTTGCATGAAACTGCGAGCATAGAGCTGTATCAAAATACTGCATCGTAACTTTCATTCTGTAAGCTATATAAATTTCAGAGGATTAAAATTGATACGTGTTACGAGGCTTACAAGGCTCTATCATTTGTTTACTTGTATTAACGAGGCTTATTCCTCTGGTTTTAAATATGGATATGGATTTGTAGCACCACTCGTTAAATAAATCCCATAATGTAAATGCGGAGGTGTATTGATCGCATTGCCAGTATTTCCCACATATCCTAATACTTCACCGACTTCAACCCAGTCACCTTCTTGGATGTGTGCTGCATATTCATCTAAATGTGCATAGTAATGGCGACTTAACTGAGGTCCTACCACCCAGACCACTTTACCTCCCAAACTATTTGTGCCGATACGACTTACAATACCTTGTGTTGCACTCAATACTGGCGTACCTCGTTTGGCAAAAATATCAATTCCTTGATGTGTACGACCATTTGAACGTGCCGCGCCCCAAGTATCTGCTAATTGAGTTTCTTTTACGCCTTCAACAGGTATCGCTAATGGCACTGTCAACGCTTGCTGTTGAAGTTTCCAGTACAAATATGGATATTGTATTCCTGCTGTTTCGCCCGAAGTTGGGGGCTGACAAGCAGTAAGCATCCAACTGATTGCAATGAGTGATCCAATAATCCTTTTTTTCATATACAACCCAACCCCTTAAATTGAGTTAAATTTTAGCGTCTGATCGACGTTTGCATTGTATTGTTTAAATTAAAAGCACTTGTCAGAAACCAATAAAAGCCTGCTTATACCGATTAAATCGTCAGAATTACATATTTTTTTTGATCAATACGATACTTTCTTTTTTGAATCACGCATAATAGTCACCAATTCCCCGATTTATTTTGTTTGACTTCAATGATCGAATCCTCAGATCAATTCAGGATGTTCATAAATTCTTGATAAGTCAGACCTTTCACTATTTGCACATTATTGAAGTTTTTATATGAAAATCGTCATTCTCAATAAACCTTATGGCGTTCTCTCCCAGTTTCGTAAAGACGAAGCGCATATGACAATGTCTGATTTCGTTGACGATCCGACTTTACGTCTTGCTGGACGTTTAGACATGGACTCTGAAGGTCTAGTGTTTTTAACCGACCATGGTGGTTTAAATCAGTACATTACCAACCCTGCCAATAAGAAATTTAAAACTTATTTGGTTCAAGTTGATGGTGATGTGACTGAAGAGGCTTTAGAACAGCTTCGTAAAGGTGTAGAGCTTAAAGACGGTATGACTCTACCCGCAAAAGCTGTAAAAGTTGAACAGCCTGAGTGGTTATGGGATCGTGATCCTCCTGTTCGTTTCCGTGCTTCTGTACCTACTTCTTGGGTTGAAATTTCGATTTGCGAAGGTCGTAACCGCCAAGTTCGACGTATGACTGCAGCAGTAGGTTTCCCAACTTTACGTCTTATTCGCACTAAAATTGGATCAATAGACTTAGTACAGATGGGTCTTGAATCTGGCGAAACTAGAGAAATTGAACCATTACTTTATCCTGACTTTCAAAATGTTCCTGCAGAAGAGCCATACCGCTCACGCTCTTATGTGAAGAAACCGGGCGGTACAGGTGGCAAGCCGATTAATAAGAAAGTCAATAAAGATGGTACTAAGAAAAAATCGGGTACTAAACGTATTTGGCAAATGGAAGAACATGAGAAACCACGTCGTAAGACCAATGGTACTACTCGCCCAAATACAAAAGCTCCACGTGGACGCGCACGCTAAGCTCAAGCTATTGTATAAAAAAGTAAAAAGGATGCGATTGCATCCTTTTTTTATACATAAATTAACTTAAATAATCTCTCATTTTAAGTACACTTTTTCGATTATTTGCTTATTGTGTAGTTGATACTTATGAAAAAATTTACGCTTGCTCTTTCAGGTTTTGCATTTTCAACATTCACTTTGGCAAATCCTTTAAGTGTTCATGTGCTTAATCAAGAAACTGGTCTTCCATCCTCAAATATTGCAGTTACCCTTGAAGCGCAGCAGGGTGAAAAATGGGTAAAGCTCAACGAAGCTAAAACGGATGAAAATGGTCGTATCAAGGCTCTATATCCAGCTGAAACAGATCTTCAAAAAGGTGTTTACAGAGTAACTTTTAAAACGGGTGACTGGTTTAAAGCAAATAACAAACGTACTTTCTTCCCAGAAGTGCCAGTGGTTTTTGTGATTGATGGTAGTTTAGATCATTACCATATTCCGTTGTTATTAAGTTCATATGGTTATTCAACCTATCGAGGGAATTGATTCTCTTCCGATAATTGATACATGATTTTCATTATTTATTCGAATATCAAAGTAATGTTGCGATTGAAATTTATTTCCATATATATCTTCAAAATTAATAATTAGTCTGTATGTTAATTCGCAACATTTACTTAAAATCTCTGATTCACCTTTAGATAAATAATTTGAGATCCAAACACTAGTAAAGTCATTAATTCGGTTAAGTTGCTGTAATAGTCTAAGATTGTCAACTCCACCTAACACCTCAACAAAACATGCCTTTTCCTTACCATCATTGAAAATTCTAAACTGAAGTAATGGTGCTTCTTGATATTCTATTTTTGCATTTACCGCATCGATAGGGTGTGGATTTAATCTAATTTTTGACTGAGCTACAACTAAAATTGGTTTCACAGACTCATGTATCGAACTATAATAATTTTCTGATCATCTACTAATCTTTTCTGTTGTTTGACATTCTCTCGTATTTCATCAATTTGAAGCTGTAATGCTTTTTCTTGTTGTTCTAAGGCTTTGGTATTTTGTTCAAGCTGTTTACCTTGCTGAACATAACCAAGAACAAGCCAAAGAAAAGCAATAGGTGCAAAAATTCCAGCAAGTGCATCCCCCAATTCATTGAGAGATACTGGACTTTGTAAGTTAGCAAAAAACCAAATCAACGCAATGACTAAAAGCCATATGACTGTAATTACAATACCCCACACCAAACTTTTCTGATTCATCTTCTGACAATAAAAAACCCATAGCTAAGTATGGGTTTTACATGAATTTTATGACCTAGGCAAATTAAGCTTTAAGCCATTTCTCCACTCTAGATTGATCGGAAACCTTAAGTTCTACTTCAGTGAGTTCACTACCACCTGATTGAACTTCAAATTGCATTAATTCATCACGACGGAAAGCATGCACATTAAAAGTACCTTCCAATTTTGCATACTTGTCGAGTTGTTTAGTGGTCGCCTTCAAACCATCAACTGCGATGATAATATCATGAGCAGAAAGCCCAGCTTTAACACCAGCGCCATCACGACGAGCAGACTGAATTAATACACCTTCAGGTTTATCTACAAGTTTTAAACCAAATGGTAAAGATTTATCATGCTTTAAAACATAGTCTAAGCCAAATTCAGGGAACAATTGATCAAGCGGTAACTCATCCGTGGTATTAATCAAATGATTAATTTGTTCAGACCAATCATCACCTGTTAATTCCTGGCATAATTCATAGATGGTACGTTCATGAACCTGTGTACCCTTTTGCGTATTTTCATACAGCTTACGCATCAATGCATCAAGACTTGAACCTCTTAAACGTAAACCTAAATCTAGACACAGCGCTACTAAGCAACCCTTGTTATAGTAACTTGTGCCAGCATTGTTAGAGTTTTCATCTTGACGATAGAATTTGACCCATGCATCAAAACTTGACTCTGCAACAGTTTGAACAAAACGACCTGGATTTTGCAAATAACGATCGATCTGCGCCTTTAACAACTTCAAGTAAGATTCCTGAGAAATCACACCACTACGCAGTAGAATCAAATCATCATAGTAGGACGTAAAGCCTTCAAAAATCCACAGCAAAGAGGTGTAGCCCTCTTTGTCTAAATCATAATTCACAAAATTTTCAGGGCGAATAAATTTCACCAACCATGAATGAAAATATTCATGGCTACACAACCCTAAGAAACGCTGATAATCAGCGGAAGGTTCAACAGGCTCATTGGACTTAGGTAGATCATCACGTGGAGAAATCAAACTTGTTGAGTTCGGGTGCTCTAAACCACCATAACTGTTACCCGTCGCGATGGTCATAAAAGTGTAGTTTTCAAATGGTGCTGAACCAAACATGGATATTTCTGTCGTACAGATTTTCTCAATATCTTGTTTCATACGTTCGACATTCATCGCATGTTTGCCAGAAACCACAAACTCATGTGGTATACCATTTGCTTCAAAAGCAAAACGAGTTTGATCTGCAAGTTCAAATGGTGCATCAATCAATTCAGCGTAGTTTTTTGCCTTAAGCGTATAGCGACCACGCACTAAACTTTTAGATGCCAATCCTGTAGCGAGTTGGAAATGTTTCAATTCATCTGGCAAAAATAACTCAACTTCTACCGCTTTATCTTCTTGTCCTTCTAAACCTAAACATGCACAAGCAGGATTCACATATAAGCGTGTTTCATCAACATAAGCACCACGTACTGAGAGGTCGTATGCATAGACGTCGTACTCAACCGTAATCAGCTCAAAATCAGTATTAAATAACTGCCACTTATTTTTTTCATTTTTACGAATCTTGAGTATTCGACCATCTTCATCATAGGCACGAACAGACTCAATATGTTTTGAAAACTCTCGAATGAGATAACTTCCTGGAATCCAAGTTGGCAAGCTCAATACTTGAGTTGGTTGAGCAACGAAACGAACAGTAACGTGAATGAGATGCTGACGAAAGTCGTCAAATTCGATCTGATAATGCAACATAATGTCTTAATTGAGAAACTATAGAACCAACTTGTATTTAGATTAGCATTTTTTTACTTGGAGTTGCGCGATTCGTATTAATTGTCTACAAATCTGACTAGAGTTTCAGAAAAAAAAGGCATAGCATGCGGTGTGCTTGATGATCTATGCCATTGGATTGGCTTATATAGGTAAACCCGTTGAAACTCTACTCTGCTCTACTCATAATTTTTAGTTTTTTTATAGTAAATATCACACATGCTTCCTTGTTCGAAGTTGCACCAGAAAGTTTAGAAGCTGAAGCATGGACTGTCTTAGATCCACAATCAGGTCAAGTCATTACTGAACACAATAGCCATGTCCAACGTGCACCAGCTTCGTTAACCAAAATGATGGTGGCTTACATCGCGCTGAAAGACATTCAAGCGGGTAAAATTAGCAAAAATGAAGTTATTACTGCCACACCAGTTGTCAATGTAGTTCAATGGGATGAGTCTCAGATGTATCTGAAGCCGACTCAACAAATTACGATTGATCAGCTTTTGGCAGGCTTAATTATCATGTCTGCCAACGATGCTGCTGTCACATTGGCTGAACGAATTTCAGGATCAGTGCCTGCATTTGTTCAACGCATGAATCAAGAAGCCAAAGCACTTGGCATGAAAGATACAAACTTTGCCAATCCCGCGGGCATTACAATGGATATGCACTATTCAACAGCGCATGATTTAGCCGTGCTCGCACAAGCACTCACCAATGAAACACCCGATTACCTTGACTACTCGAAACAGCAAAGTTTTACTTACAATCAGCATTTTCACCGTGCAACGAATATCTTACTTAAACAAGATGCTACTGTTGATGGTTTAAAAACAGGGTTTACTCGTGCTGCAGGCTATAACCTTGCACTTACAGCCAACCGACCAACTCAACAATTTGACCTCAATCAAAGGAGACTTATTGTTGTGGTACTCGGTGCTCAAAGTGGCTTTAAACGCGCTGAAATCGCACATCAACTTTTAAACCTATCCTATGCCTATACACGCAATGAAATTGCAATTAAAAATAAGCAACTAATTGCTGAACTCCCTGTAGTCGCATCTACCTTAAAAAGGTTCAAAGTCGAAACTAAAAAGCCAAGTATCGTGACGACCTCTTTGTATAACGCGAATCAAATGATTGATATGCGTAATTTTGACAATCAAACTCATCGTTTGATTCAAGCAGATGCTTTTGGATTCACTTCAGCTCTTGAGCCTTTACAGCAAACTCAAACGCATATGAACGTCGAGCTACTAACACAATCATTAACCGCACCTATCGCGCAAATTCAGCAGTTGGCACGTATTCATATCTATCAAAATAACAGACTCATTCAAACGGTATTGATTGAAGATGAACTTCAAATTGATGAAGCATCATGGTTTGAAAGTATTTTGAATTGGTTTAAACAATTATTTAGTTTTGGATCTGGCAGTACAAATCAAGCAAAAATCTATCCTTTAAACTGATTGCAGTTTTTTATTGTAAATCTGTAACTTGTAATACAAAAAGAACAATTCTTTTAAAAAAGAGATGGCATATTAACCCCATCTCTTTTTTATTTATGACGCTATAAAAATAGGAATATTAAATGTCGAATCTTCATCATATTGTCATTGTGGGTGGTGGTGCTGGTGGCTTAGAACTAGCAACACAACTGGGTGACACGCTGGGCAAATCGAAAAAAGCAAAAATTACATTAGTGGACCAAAAGCTCACACATATCTGGAAACCACTTTTACACGAAATTGCAGCAGGTACGTTGAGCCCTAGTGATGAAGAAACAAATTATTTTGGTCATGCTGCGAAGCATCATTATGAGTTTGTATTGGGTAAATTCGAACAATTAGATCGTGAAGCCAAGACCATTCAATTGCTCAAACCTGTTGCATCAACCTATGACCAATCGACTGATCATTTAACGCTAAGTTATGACACTCTTATTCTGGCGGTTGGTTCGGTTTCCAATGATTTCAATACTTCAGGTGTGCAAGAACATTGTCACTATTTAGATAATCCAAAACAGGCTGAACAGTTCCAGCAGCATCTACTTCATCTTTATATCGAAGCTCAAAATAATAATGACCATCGTGAGCTGCATATTGGCATTATAGGTGCAGGTGCAACTGGCGTTGAGCTTGCAGCTGAATTAGTTCAAGCCAAACAAAACTTCTTTAAATACGGTCTTAATAAAATTGACCCTAAAAACGTCAAAATTTCGTTAATCGAAGGCGCTGATCGTATTTTACCGGCTCTTTCTGAAAAAATGTCAGACCACAGCACTAAGCAGCTTAAGCGCATGAATGTGGATATTTTAACGTCTAAGCGTGTCGAAAAAGTGGATGCTGATCAAATTTACTTTAATGATGGAAGTTCAATTCCAGCACAATTAAAAGTTTGGGCTGCAGGCATTAAAACTCCAGCAGTGATTCAAAACCTAGAAGGCTTCGAAAAAGATCGTATGGGTCGCTTACACGTATTTGCAACACTCCAAACAAAAGTAGATCCGAATGTTTTTGCTTTCGGTGATTGCGCATACTGTATTTTAGATGCCCGTGAAACAGCTTTAGGACCGCGTGCGCAAGTAGCAAGTCAACAGGCTGCTTTCCTCGTTGATGCAATGAAAGCGCGAATTTCAGGAAGATCACAACCGATGTTCAATTTTTCTGACAAAGGTTCACTTGTGTCTTTAAGTGAGAATAAAGCAGTCGGCGAATTACTAGGTCAGGTCAATGTCCAAGGATTTGTGGCGAAGTCGATGTATGTATCTCTTTACCGACTGCATCAAGCCACGATTTATGGTTATGCACAGGCAGGATTACTCACAGCCAAAGATTTTGTGACCAGAAAAATAGCACCTAAAATCAAATTGCATTGAAAAATCTAAAAGACGCCCCAATGTAATATTTAAGCGTTATAAATTATCGAAACTGCATTTTTTTTAGAAAATTGTCTACAAAAATTGGTTTTCACTTTATGATGTACCCTTAAAATATTTGAATGGATCATTAACATGACAGTTATTGCAAATGACCTTGTGGTTTTATTTAACTATAAATTGACTAATGCAGAGGGTGAAACTCTCGATCAATCTCAAGGTGAACCACTTGCATATTTGCAAGGCGCTGGCAACATTATCCCTGGCTTAGAAAAAGCAATGTTAGGTAAAACGACTGGTGACAAATTCACAGTAACGATTCCTGCTGCTGAAGCTTATGGTGAGTACAACACTGATTTAGTTCAAGAAGTACCTAAACAAATGTTCCAAGGCGTAGACAACATCGAAGCTGGTATGCAATTCCAAGCGCAAACTGATGATGGCGTTCAAATTGTGACTGTTAAAGCTGTTGAAGGCGAAAACGTAATCGTTGATGCTAACTTCCCGCTTGCTGGTCAAGACTTAACATTTGATGTTGAAATCGTTGAAATCCGTGAAGCTACTCAAGAAGAGTTAGATCACGGTCACGTTCACGGTGTAGGTGGTCACCACCACTAAGATCTACGGATTTTAGGACAAAAAGGTGAAGCTCCTGCTTCGCCTTTTTTTTATGCAAAAAATTACAATGCTTAACGATTTAAATGATTCAAATTCTTATAATTTCCTGAGGATATTTGGATATTAATCATATGAATCTCATTTGGTTTCGTCAGGATTTAAGAGTTAGGGACAACACGGCGTTAATGGAGGCAAACCGGCATGGGAATACTTGTGCATTGGTGATACTTTCACCTGAACAATGGAAATTGCATGATGATGCAGTGATTAAAATTGACTTTTATCTTCGCCAACTTAAATCACTTGAAAGTGAGTTAAAGCAATTCAATATCCCACTTGTAGTGGAAATCGTTCCCCAATGGGATGATGTACCAGCTAGATTATTAACTTTCGCAAATAAATATCAAATTACTGCGATACACGCCAACATTGAAATCGGCGTGAATGAGTTACATCGTGATGCACAAGTCCAGACCTTATTAGAATCGCATCAAGTAACTGTCGAGTATTATCATGACCGCACAATTTTCCCACTTGGATCAATTCGTAATAAGACGCACCAGCCTTACCAAGTTTTTGGTGCTTATAAACGTGCATGCTATGAGATCTTGAATATCTCTGTTCCTCAACCACTCCCTGTACCGAAAGTACAGCCTCATGAGCTTATACAACGCTTTCATACCTCCAAAATTCCATCGATACATGATTTTTATCCTGATGCTCAGATTAAATATCAATGGCCTGTTGGAGAATCATATGCACTACAAATGCTCGAGAAATTTGTTGACGAGAATTTAGAGCCCTACAAACAACAACGCGACTTTCCAAACATTGATGCTACCAGTCAATTATCACCGTATTTAAATCTAGGAATTATTTCGATTCGACAATGTTTGGCTGCAATTTTTAGTCGCTCAAATGGCAATTTTCATCTCTACTCTGATGGTCAACAAACTTGGTTAGATGAGTTATTATGGCGAGAATTTTATCAACACATCCTATTTGATTTTCCAAGATTATCGAAATATCAACCATTCAATTTAAATACGTCTAATGTGCCATGGCGTGATGCACCCGATGAATTAAATGCTTGGAAATTTGGACAAACGGGTATTCCAATTGTGGACGCTGGAATCCGTCAAATGCTTCAAACAGGTTGGATGCACAATCGTGTCAGAATGATTGTCGCCATGTTCCTTAGTAAGAATTTGCTCATCGACTGGCGTAAAGGCGAACAATGGTTTATGCAACATTTGATAGATGGGGATTTAGCGGCAAATAATGGTGGCTGGCAATGGTGTGCTTCAACAGGTACAGATGCTGTACCTTATTTCCGTATTTTTAACCCCATTAGTCAATCACAAAAATTTGATAGTCAAGGTGATTATATTCGCAAATGGATACCTGAATTAGCTCATCTTGATGCGAAAATCATTCATGAGCCTTATGCTAAATATCCGAATCTTAAACTCAATTATCCAAAACCTATTGTTGATTTAAAGATGAGTCGACAGCGCGCATTAGCTGCTTTCAAATCAGCCTAACGAATGCTCGCTCAAAATTTTGTTTGGCTTGATTTTCTTAAGTGTCATGAAAATATGCTGTTTTATAAATGGATTCCATTTGATAAAAGCTATTAAGAACTTCATTTCGTTTTAGTGTAGAAATTTCAGAGGGTACCCAACTGAATTCTTGATGAATTTGCTGCTGATATTCTTCAAAACGTTTGGCGGTTGAACCAAGAATTGCAAGATCAATATCAAGTAAATAGTTAAGGTCTGAATCAACTGAAGCACGATGCTCTTTGGTCGCTAATATCCACTGATAAATTTTCTCATATCTCCTCATCTCCATGTGGGGAGATATGATGTTCAGCATCAGATCAGCACTTTGTTGTTCATTATCGTGTGCCTTAGGCTCATATATGACATCATGAAACCAAAGAGCTATAGAGACTGATAAAGGATCTTTTAAATTTGGTAGAACCAATTATAAGTGATCCATACATTCAACGATATGCTGCACTGTATGATAATGCCGATGAGGCTCACTGTAATGAACTTCTAATCTATCAAGAATAGATATGGAATCCTCTGAGGATAGTTCAAGCTGTTGTGCAGTAACGGCCCAGTATCTTCTCAACTGGTTTAAATATGCATCAATCATCAGACACCTTGCCCCGCTACCGCCTATTTATTTTTAAGCAGCCTGCTCATCACGTTTAAAAACGAGCTCACCTTTCAAAGAACTTTCAGCATCGAAATAATAGCCGTCTGTATTGAATGATTTAAGATCATCCACCGTGTTAGGTTTATTTTCGATAATATAACGTGCCATCAATCCTCGGGCTTTTTTAGCATAGAAACTTATCACTTTATATTTTCCATTTTTCTGGTCTAAAAATACAGGCTTGATAATTTCAGCTTTAATTTTGCTTTCTTTCACCGATTTATAATATTCATCGGATGCGATATTGACCAATAAATCACTCTTGGCTTCTGATAAGTCTTCGTTGATCAACTGGGTAATTTCATCGCCCCAAAATTCGTAAAGATTGTGACCGCGTGGATTTGCTAATTTCGTGCCCATTTCTAAACGATAAGGCATCATTAAATCCATTGGTCGAAGTAATCCATAGAGACCAGATAGCATTCTTAAATGGCGTTGAGCATATTCTAAATCAGCTTGCGTAAGCGAATACGCATCCAGACCTGTATAAACATCCCCCTTAAAAGCAAAAATTGCTTGGCGTGCATTTGATAAATCAAAGTCTGATTGCCAATCTCTAAAACGCTCCACGTTAAGATTCGCAATCTTTTCACTCACACTCATTAATTTGGCGATTTCTGAAGCAGACAATTTACGACTTACGTCTATAAGCTGTTGTGAGTGGTCAAGCAATCTTGGTAAAGTATGCTCATCAGTTGGAAGTGTAGATTCATAATCTAATGTCTTAGCAGGAGAAATTAAGGCAAACATAGAAACCTGATCAAAAAACAATTAATCAAACTATAACAGTAGACTTATTTTATTTCCAATTGTGTTTTTTTTAATTATTGACGTTAAAATATACGATTCTCCTGCACGTTAATCGGTATTTTTATGTCTGAACAAATGTTCATTCAAGGCCCTGTTGGCAAAATTGAGGTTTTTGTAGATTATCCTCAGTCTGAAGTAAAAGGATTTGCGGTCGTTTGTCACCCTCACCCGCTTCAAGGTGGTACTCCTCAACACAAAGTTCCCACTCTGCTAGCTCAAATGTTCCTTGAGCGTGGTTATATCGTTTATCGTCCAAGTTTCCGTGGATCAGGTCAAAGTGAAGGGGTTCACGATGAAGGATTTGGTGAAACAGAAGATATTTTAGAAGTCATCCGTCAAGTACGTGCAAAACACCTTACATTGCCTTTCTATGTTGGAGGCTTTAGTTTTGGTGCACATGTTATGGCGAAGGCCTATCATGCACTACCTCAAGAAATTCAACCTGAACAAGTCATTCTATGTGGTTTACCAACAGCCACAGTTGCTGGTATCCGTCACTATGTTACTCCGGCAATTAAAGGTGATATTCTGTTTATTCATGGTGAAGCAGATGAAGTCACTTTATTATCCGATTTAATTGAATGGGCAAAGCCTCAACGCCATATTATTACAGTGCTACCTGGTGCTAATCACTTCTTCACAGGTTATTTGAAGCAACTTCGCGTCGCGATCACTCGCTTCCTTACGGCTTAATATAAATATTACGTGTTTCAGAAAAACCCAGTGTAGATTCTTTACATTGGGTTTGTTTTATTCCTCGTTAGGATTTCCATTCTAGCGACTGGAACGACTCATCTTCTCTTAATGTCTGCTCTACTGCTTGCGCAAGTTGTTTAATCACACTCTGCGTCTCAATTTTTTGGAACCAATCCTGTTCCTCGTCTGCATGCGCACTTATTTCACATACAAAATGTCCTTCGCCATCTGGTTGATTACAGTTCACCCCTAAAGCGATTGGGTGATCAGAGACACTGACTTCTAATTCATGCGGATTCGTAGTTTGAGTGTGAAATCCATGTTGCACCAACTGTTCAGATAACAATGCTGTAACGTAAGTTTGTGCATTATCATGAGAATGACTTGAATGAGCCTTAGCGTATTTCGTTTGATCAACTAAAAATTGTAATTTTTTCATTTCCTCATCCAAAGGCTTTTTAATTATATAGAATTAGAATAAGCAATATAAACAAAACAGCCAAGCTTTTGCTTGGCTGTTTGAAAAGAAATATACAAATCTTTGGTCGTATTATTCACTAACTTGAATAGATAAACCCGCTTGTTCAGTGAGTTGAGTAAATGTTGGGAAACTTGTTGCAACGGTTTCAGTTCCCACAATTTTAATTGCGCCTGAAGTACGCAGACCCGCAATGGAGAAACTCATTGCAATACGATGATCATGATGTGACTCAATTTCACCACCTGTAAAGATAGCAGACCAATCACCAGACTTACCTTTACCTTCAATAATAATACCGTCTTCCGTAGGCGTACAATCAACACCCATTGTTTTCAATCCATCAGCCATCACTTGGATTCGATCAGACTCTTTTACACGAAGTTCAGCTGCACCAGTTAACACTGTTTGACCTTCAGCACAAGCTGCAGCAATAAATAATGCTGGGAATTCATCAATCGCTAAAGGCACTTGATCTTCAGGCATGTGGATGCCTTTCAAAGTACGAGTGCCACGAATTCGAATATCAGCGATTGGTTCACCACCTGCAATTCGTTCATTCTCGACTGAAATATCAGCCCCCATTTGCTTCAAAATTTCGATCACACCAGTACGAGTAGGGTTAATACCCACTGCCTCAAGTGTTACATCTGAATTTTCAGTAATGGCAGCACCCACCATAAAGAACGCAGCAGATGAAATATCTGAAGGCACTTGAATATTCGTGCCAACTAACTTACCACCACCTTTTAAAGAAATACGGTTACCTTCAGTTTTCACATCATACCCAAATGCACGTAACATACGCTCAGAGTGATCACGTGTCGGTTCTGGCTCAGTCACCGACGTTACACCTTCTGCCCATAAACCAGCGAGCAGAATGCCAGACTTCACTTGTGCAGAAGCCATCGGTAAATCGTAATGAATACCTTTTAGTTGCTGATTACCTGTGATCGATACTGGCGGTGTGCCACGCTCACCTGTTGTTTGAATTTGAGCACCCATTTCACGGAGTGGCTTTGCAATACGTTCCATAGGACGTTTGCTCAACGATGCATCACCAGTCATTACTGAGTCAAATTTTTGCGCAGACAACATCCCTGACAGAAGACGCATCGAAGTCCCAGAGTTACCCATATAAAGCTCACTTGCTGGAGCTTTAAGGCCATACATTCCTACACCATGAATCGTGACTTCACCATTTTTTGGACCTTCAATATTTACACCCATATCACGGAATGCTTGAAGTGTTGCTAAGGCATCTTCACCTTCTAAGAAACCAGTAACATGTGTTGTACCTTCAGCGATCGCACCAAACATGATTGAACGGTGTGACACAGATTTGTCACCTGGCACGCTAAATTTTCCAGAAAATGATTTAGCACCCGGCAGAATAGTAAATTGCTGTGTCACAGTTTTGTTCTCCATTAAAGGTTTCTTGGCAAGCATATGGTTAAAATGTTGGCGTGCTGCTTGAGCATGTCCAAGCAATCCCATGAGTGCTTTTGAATCTTCGTTTTCAATGAGCTGTCGAATATGAGCCAATTGGTTCTCAAATCCATCAACAGCATTCAAAATCGCTTTTTTATTGGCAAAGAATATGTCATGCCACATTTGTGGATCACTCGCCGCAATGCGAGAAAAGTCTCTGAAACCACCTGCTGCATAACGGAAAATGTCCAGATTATCTTCACGATTTGCAAGTTGCTCAACCAAATTGAATGCCATTAAATGTGGCAGATGACTTGTATGCGCAAGCACCTCATCATGCTTTTCCACATCCATACAAATTACTTCAGCTTGAGCAGCTTGCCATAACTGAATCAGTTTTTGCACTGCCCACTCAGCACTTGTTGCTAACGGCGTTAATATCACTTTGTGGTTAGCAAATAAATCTACTTTACCTGCATGAACACCAGTATGTTCAGCACCAGCTATTGGATGCCCTGGAACAAAACCTGCGGGTAACTGCTCACCAAAAACCGCAATTGCAGCCTCAACCACATTGCCTTTGGTACTGCCCACATCTGTAATTATAGTATCAGGAGTAATCACAGATTTGATCGAGTTCAATACAGATTGTGTAGCTCTCACGGGTAAAGCAAGAACAATTAAATCTGCATCAACCACTGCATCTTTGGCATCAGCATATCCTTCACTAATCAAACCTAAAGCTTTAGCATCTTCTAACGTTTGAACAGATCGCGTAGATGCCACAACATTTTCAGCAAGACCATGTGCTTGAATGACACGTGCTAAACTTGATCCAATCAATCCTAGCCCAATAAATGCAACTTTTTTAAATAAAGGTTGAGACATATCTAAGTTTCAACTCTTTTTAAAGTACCGCAATTGGGTATGAACCAAGAACACGGATTTCTTTGACTAATGGACGAATTTCTTCGACAGCCGCACGTACGTTCTCTTGTTCGATATGCCCTTCTAAATCGATAAAGAATACATAAGCCCATTTTTCAGGCAAAGCAGGTCTTGTTTCGATACTGGTCAAGCTAATGTTATGTTTAGCGAACGGCGCTAAAATTTCTAATAACGCACCTGCACGGTCATGTGCAGAGATCAATAAAGAAGTTTTATCATTACCACTTTGTGGTACTTTTTCACGCCCAATAACTAAGAAGCGTGTTGTATTTTCTGGATTATCTTCAATATTGCTATGTAAGATTTCTAAATCATATAAGCTCGCAGCTGTTTCAGATGCGATTGCCGCAGAATGCCATTCATTACGGATACGGCGAGCAGCTTCAGCATTCGAACTCAAAGCCACACGTTCAACACCTGGATAATGAGCATCGAGCCAACCACGACATTGAGCTAAAGTTTGTTGATGCGCATAGATTTGTTTAATGCTATCTTTACGCGTATTTGAAGAAATCAAAAATTGATGATGAATACGTAATTCAACTTCACCAATCACATTTAAATGTGACGCTTTAAAACAATCAAGCGTGTGGTTAACCACACCTTCGGATGAGTTCTCAACAGGAACTAAACCATAATGTGCACTGCCTGCTTCGACTTCACGGAACACTTCATCAATTGTAGGAAGTGGGCGCACAACCGCATCATGTCCAAAATGCTTCAGTACTGCCGAATGGGTGTAAGTTCCTACTGGACCAAGGAAAGCAATGCTTTGTGGTGCTTCTAAAGCAAGACACGCAGACATAATTTCTCTAAACAAACGCGCCATCGTCACGTCAGATAAAGGACCTTCATTACGCTCCATCACATTACGCAAAACTTGTGCTTCACGCTCAGGACGATAAAACATTGGATTTTCTTCAGAAGCAAATTTTGCTTTTGCTACAGCTTCAGCAAGTCGTGCTCGACGGTTAATCAGTTGTTGGAGTTGTTGATCTACTGAGTCGATATCTTCGCGTATTTTAGCTAAGTCTAAAGAATTCGTCGTGTTTTGATCATCGTTGATCATTGTAATGTCGCCTTACAGAATCAGTTATGTAAACAGTATAACAATAGTTAGCTTTCAAATGTTAAGCAACCAAACTTTATGGCAATAAGACTTAAAAATATACAGTTGAAATAATCATCAATCCAATACGCGCTATAAATTAGAAAAAAGACAAGAACATTGAATAGGATAGCTTTAATCTTTTTTTTTAAATCAGTTCGTTCTATAAGTTTTAAAATTGAAAACACATTCGAATACATCTCGCTTGTATTCCTCAAGCGAGATGTAAATACGGATAAAAATTAACGTCCTAGCATGCCACGTGCTACGATTTCTTTCATGATTTCGTTGGTTCCGCCGTAGATTCGTTGAATACGTGCATCCACAAAGAAGCGTGAAATAGGATATTCCGTCATATAGCCATAGCCACCAAAGAGTTGCAGTAGATTATCCGCCACTTTCATTTGCATATCTGTACTGAAACTTTTTAATGCAGCTGCTGTTTCAACATCCAATTTCCCTTCTTTATACAATGCTAGGTTTTGATTATAAAAAGCGGCTGTAGCCAGTTCATCGATTTTCGCTTGTGCTAAAACAAAACGAGAATTTTGGAATTGTCCAATTTTTTGACCAAAAGCCTGACGTTCTTGGACATATTGAACTGTCACATCAATTGAACCTCGAATTGCTCCTAATGCTGTCGCAGCAATCGCTGTACGTTCACGTGGTAATTCTTGCATCAAATATGCAAATCCCTGACCCGCTTGACCTAAAAGCTGATCAGCTGGAACTTTGACATTGTCAAAAAAGAGTTCCGAAGTATCTTGCGAATGCAAACCGATTTTGTCGAGATTTGTGCCTTTTTTAAACCCTTCTAAATGAGTATCAACCAATAGAAGTGAGACGCCTTTAGCACGTGCCTGAGGATCTGTTTTAACGGCAAGCACAACCAAGTCTGCATGCTGACCATTTGAAATAAAGGTTTTAGAGCCATTCAAAACATAATGATCACCATTCAAAATGGCATTCGTACGGATGGCTTGTAAATCAGAACCAGCACCTGGCTCTGTCATTCCAATTGCTCCCACCACTTCACCAGAAACCATTTTTGGCAACCAGTATTTTTTTTGTTCTTCGTTCGCGATGTGTAGAATATATGGTGCTGCAATTTCTGAGTGACATGAAATACCTGTCGATAATGCGCTATAACCTGCACGTGCCGACTCTTCAACCAACATTAAAGAATATTCTGTTGGAACACCATAACCACCATATTCTTCAGGAACATCTACGCACAAGAAGCCATTTTCACCAAGTGCATTCCACACTGAACGTGGCATTTTTCCTTCGCGTTCCCACTGCTCATAATAAGGAGCAACGTGCTCACTCATAAAACGTTTGAAATTATCACGGAATAATTCTAAATCTGCATCATATGCCAACATTCTTGTGTTCCTTACACTTCATTTTTTTATAAGTTTTCATGCTATCCCGTTTTTTTCCAGTTGTCATGGACAAAAGCGCTTGAAAATTCATACAATTTGGTCAGTCTCAAAAGCTAAAAATAATGCTTGATCATTGAATTTGATATTTAGCTTTTATTCGAAGCATCATTCCACGTTACAATGTCATTAAGAACATCCAACTGCATTGATCATGAATACAAAACGTAATTTATATAAAGACTTTGAACATCCATTTGCGCAATTTGTTCGTATTCTTGGCAAAGGAAAAAATGGTGCGCGATCACTGACCTATGAAGAAGCCTATCAAGCATTTGAGATGATTTTAAAAAATGAGGTATTAGACGTTCAGCTGGGTGCTTTTTTAATGCTTTTACGAGTGAAAGAAGAATCTGTAGATGAACTGGCTGGCTTTGTGCAAGCGACTCGTGATCAACTTAAATTTAGAGCTATTGATGTCGACCTAGACTGGTCTTCTTACGCGGGGAAACGCAAACACTATCCGTGGTTTATCTTATCGGCGTTAACCTTAGCAAAACATGGTCATCGTATTGTAATGCATGGGGCTTCTGGACATACCCTCAATCGATTATATACAGAACAAGTTTTACAGTATTTAGGTTATACCATTTGTCAAAATGAAAACGAAGTGGCATCAGAACTGAATCAGCATAACTTTGCCTATATACCACTCGAAGTCATTTCACCTACCTTGAGTGATTTAATTGCATTACGCAATATCATGGGCTTACGCTCACCCATTCATACGCTTTCACGACTCATCAATCCCTTCAATGCCAAAGCCACTTTGCAAGCGATATTTCACCCTGTGTATCGCAGTTCTCATCAACAGACTGCTGCCAAATTAGGTTACGTTAACAGTGCGGTGATTAAAGGTGAAGGCGGTGAATTTGAACGAAACCCAGATGCAAAAACCTTAATTTGCGGTATACGAGACGGTGAACTGTATGAGCTTGAACTTCCGAAACTCACAGCTGATCGTTCAGCAATTGAAGAAGAGTTGAACTTAGATACTTTCAATGCCGTATGGTTAGGTGATGCCCACCATAGCTATGGAGAGGTGGCTGTTATTGAAACTATGGCAATCGCAATCTACACTATGAATGTGGCTGAAACATTTACACAAGCACAGACCTTGGCTCAAGAATACTGGCAGTCACGTCATCGAGTTTAACTTCGGATTAAAAAAAGACACCATCAGGTGTCTTTTTTAACATAGAAGATTATACAAAACGTATAGGTTGAAATTCTGGCTCTGGAACATGTGAATCACATTCATCACCTTCCTCTTTATGACCTTTATCAATATACCCTGATCTTTCTGTTTCTGGCAGATTTTTAGCTTCCCAAGCAATGACTGCTTGCATTGAAATCTGACGCTGCTCTTGAGTTAAAGCTACACCGTTTGGCCATTTACCGATTTCAACGGCAGTTCTTAAACGAGCAACGATGTCTGCATCCAAAACTGATAACATTTGTTCAATATTCATGTTTAGTCCTGCTGATGAAATGAATCGTAATCTTGATTCCATCCTAGTTTGGTACGACATGCCATATAAAAGTCGTATCCAGGTGGATGTAATAAAGTAAGTTTGAAAGGATGTTTGCGAATATGCAACCAATCACCTTCATTTAAAGAAACACTGTGTTGCCCATCAGCACTCACCATTGGCAACACTCGATTCTTACGAATTTGAATTTTAATTTCACTTTGACCACCCACCACAATCGGACGAGAAGAAAGCGTATGCGGGTGCATTGGCACTAGCGCGATCGCATCCATACTTGGGTGCAAAATTGGACCGCCACCAGAAAGTGCGTATGCTGTTGAACCCGTAGGTGTCGATACAATCAAACCATCACTGTGTTGGCGATAAACATATTGACCATCAATATGAAGATCAAACTCAATCATATGGACTGACTTACCTGAATGCAGAACCACATCATTCAATGCTATTGCATCATAAATCAGTTCATTTTTACTACGAACTTCGACTTCTAATAAAAAACGGCGATCTAGCTGAAACTCACCTTTCAAGACTTGATCTAATTTAAATAACACTTCTGTCGGTTTGATATCTGTTAGGAAACCTAAACGCCCACGGTTTACCCCGATGACGGGAGTATTGTATTTCACTAAAGATCTAGCCGCTTGAAGCAATGAACCATCACCACCTACGACAATCACCAAATCTGTAACTTCACCCAATAAAGCTCGACTGACCGTTTGCGAATTTTTATAAGGGACCAATTTAGCGGTTTCTGAATCAAAAACTGGATGCAAACCTAAACTAATCAAATGGTCATGAATTAGACTTAAAGTCTCAACCACAGATGATTTATCTGGTCGTCCAATTAATCCAATATTACGAAATGACTTTGCTGAAAGTTGCACGTATGCTACGGCTCCAGATGAATTATTGAGTATCATATCATCATCATTCTGTGACTTACATATTTCAAGCCTGTTTCATGTTATGAATTTCACGAATAATTTCACATTTCCCCAACTTAAAATCTTAATTTTCTCCTTAATATTGAATTAGATAAATCATTACATTTATCTAAAAAAGGCATAAATTCACAGTTTAATTATTGCAAATTATAAAAAAGCTTCGCATGATGAGCGCAATAAAACAGGGTTTTGCTTTTTGATCTATGAAGTTTGAACGTGGTATTGGCTTAATTGCATTGATTTTCTCAGTGCTGGTGATTTCTGCATTTGTGGCTTTTAGTATTTATCTAATCCGTTTAGATAATATTATTCGCGATAAATTTGAAGGCAATCGTTGGGATATTCCAGCGAAAGTATATGCACGCCCCTTGGAAGTTTATGCTAATGCACCCGTTGAGCAACAAAACTTCATTCAAGAGCTAGGTCTGTTGGGTTATAAAAACGCTGAAGACTATACCAAGCCAGGTAATTTTTTGGTTCAAGGTAATACCATTTATGTCCACACGCGTGGTTTCGATTTTGGTGATAGTGTAGAACCAGAACAAATCCTCCAAGTCAGTTTTGGCGCTAGTCAAATTTCAGAGATTAAAGCAACAAAACCATCGAGTACGGGGATTGCCCGTCTAGAACCAATGTTAGTTGGGGGAATCTACCCTCAACACAACGAAGACCGTGTTCTCATTAAACTCAATCGTGTTCCTAAACCTTTAATTCAAGCGCTTATTGCCACTGAAGACCGTAACTTCTATCACCATCACGGCGTCTCGTTTCGTGGTACAGCACGCGCAGTTGTAAGCAACGTTACTGGTGGTAAGCGTCAAGGTGGTTCTACACTCACGCAGCAATTGGTTAAAAACTTTTATTTGACCCCTGAACGTACAATCAAACGTAAAGTAAATGAAGCCTTTATGGCGTTGTTGCTTGAGTTTCATTATGACAAAGATGAAATTCTGGAAGCATATTTGAATGAAGTTAATTTAGGACAAAATGGTAATTACTCGATCAATGGCTATGGTTTAGCGTCTCAATTTTATTTTGGTTTACCACTTAGAGAATTGAGTGTAGCGCAACAGGCTTTCCTTGTTGGACTCGTTCAAGGTCCTAGCTTATACAATCCTTGGAGAAATCCTGAAAGTGCATTAAAACGCCGTAATGTTGTTCTAAACAATATGTTAGTCATGGGATATTTGACTGAAGATCAATATGAAACTGAGTCAGCTAAACCTTTAAACGTGATTAAAAAACCGACTTTAGGCCCAGCTCGCTTCCCTGATTTCCTAGACATCGTTCGTCGTCAACTCAAAACAGAATACCAAGAAAGCGATTTAACGAAACAAGGTCTTCGAATTTTCACCACATTAGATCCAATCGCACAAATCAAAGTACAAAAATCATTTACAGATTCAGTATCAAGACTGTCTAAGACCAATCCTGCACGCTTGAAAGAGCTTCAAGGCGCGGTATTAGTTTCTCACCCTGAAAATGGTGAATTGATTGCAGCCGTAGGTTCAGTATCTGACTTCACAGGTTTTAACCGCGCAGTTGATGCAAAACGTCAGGTAGGCTCATTATTAAAACCTGTTATTTTCCTAACTGCTTTGGAATCTGGTCGTTATAACTGGGCGACGGCAATCGAAGACTCGCCAATTAGTGTGCCAGTCGATCGCAATCAGACTTGGACCCCAAAAAATTATAGCGGAACTTCGTATGGTTACGTCCCAATGGTTCAAGCTTTAGCCAATTCATATAACCTATCTACAGTTCGCTTGGGACAAGAATTTGGACTTTCTTCATTTACCAATCATTTAATGAAGTTTGGCGTGACTTCACCTATTCCGAATTATCCATCGATTTTCTTAGGGGCTGTTGAAATGTCACCTATGGAAATCATGAATATTTATGGCAACTTTGCAACTGGAGGGTTTAAATATCCTACAAAATCTATCCGAACAGTTGTTGATACCAATGGTCAGCTCATTAATCGCTATAGTTTAAATGTTCAACAAACGATCGACCCATCGGCTGCTTATATTTTAAATTACGGATTACAACGTGTGATGTCGGCAGGTACAGGACGTGCTGCTTATAACGGCCTCGCTCCGAATCTAAATCTAGCGGGTAAATCAGGTACGACCAATGATACAAGAGATTCTTGGTTCGCGGGGTATTCAGGTAATCATTTGGCAGTTGTCTGGCTTGGATTAGATGACAATAAAGTCACAGGCTTAACGGGCTCATCTGGCGCTTTACCCGTGTGGACCAATGTAATGAAGCAACTGAAGCAAAAACCAGTCAATTTACGTCAACCTGATGAGGTACAATGGCATTGGATTGATTCAAATAGCGGCGAGCTTTCAGCTCAAGGTTGTCAAGGTGCGCTCTATGTACCGATACTTAAATATACTGTTCCACGTCGCGCAACAGCATGTGGCTTACCACACTACCAAGTAGAGCCGACTTACGTTCCTGAAACGAATGCAGAAGAAATTCCAGCAGAAGACAGCATCGACCAATATATTCGTGAGAGCGAAACAGAAATGGAACGGGATTTAAATACGAATGCCACTCGAGTACTTTCGAGTGGAAGTTATAATCCTTAAAATAAGTTTAGGAGGAGTTAAGGTTAATGACAAAACTGAATTTTAGCGTACTATTCGCCAGCATATTACTCTTAGGCGGTTGCCAAACTTTAACCTCCTCTCAAAACTCACAACCGTCTCAGAAACCTAAACAAGCTGAGACTAAAACAACACCATCCCAAAAAGATGCCGATGGTATTAAAATTACGCCTTACGATCGACCTGAGATTAAACGGGAACAATTACAAATTGTTATTCCTGAACAGAAAAGCTCAACTCAAAAATTCGATGATGGCCGCCAACTTCCCGCATTTAAAAACTTAATGCAACAAACCCATCATGCATTTCGTCAAGCAAAATGGAGTGAAGCTGAGAAAGCCGCACTCCAAGCACAAAGACTTGCCCCTCAATCTGCAGAGACCTATATGTATCTCGCGATGATTGCCAATCAAAAAAATGAGGCAAAAAATGCTGAATCGTTGGCAAAACGAGGTCTCAGTTATGCTCAAACAGCAACGATGAAACGACAACTTTGGCAAATTATTTTGAAATCAAGCCAACTCCAAAAAAATCAAAAACTCATCCAAGAAGCACAAAACCAAATCAAGAAATTTTGATTTAAGCATGAGTTTTACTTTTTAATGCCTTTAAAAAGCACGAATACCAGCAATTCCATAAGCTCCATGTTGTATGGCCTGATCTAATAATTCAGGCTTCATACCGCCTAGCGCATAAACTGGTATATGTATATCTTTTGATAACAATTCAAACTGCGTCCAACCTAAGGGTGCTTGCTGAGGATGCGATGTTGTACACAGTACTGGACTTAAAAATATTGCATCAAAACCTAACGCTACAGCTCGACTGACACTAGAATGGTCATGACAGGATGCGATGCGTTTAATGCCCTTCCATTCCTCCATAAATGAATCAGAATTTAATTGCATCAATTGATCATGTTTAAATTGTACGGCAAATACTTTTTTCTGATTTGATTCTGATAATCCTATCCACACATCACGATTGATAATGAGCTGATCCAGTTGATTATACTGGTTGAGTTGCAGCGCAAAATCTAAAGCATTTTCAGTTCTCAAATAGCTAACTCGATTAAGATCAATGGTTGTATCGAGACGATCTATATTTTTTATTGCAATTTTATTCGGCCAGAGTAGTCGTTTAACAATGGCATCATTAGCTTTAGGAAAATTCAAAATGGTTAGTGCTGAACGATCATGCCATGTCCAAGGACTTTGAATATGATCTAGTAGAGACTGATCAACATAAGCCTGATAAATATGCAATTTTACGATTAGATCTTCATATTCATGCGTAATAAGATCAAATAAATAGACATGATCTAGAAAAATTCCCACCTCTTCTTGAACTTCACGCTGGCAAGCTTGTTCAGGAGTTTCTCCTAACTCGACTTTCCCTCCAGGAAACTCAGCTTTCCCCCCCTGATGTAAAGAGGCTTCTCTCCACCCTACAAGAACTTGATTTTTATGGAATAACAACGCTATAGAAACATTAATCGTTTTTTTTGACATGATTATCTTTCAAAAAATGAGTGCTTAATTGTAAGCATTTTATGTTTTTTTATAAATGAGAAAAATTATCGTTGACAGCTATATTCGATAATGATTATCATTTAAATAGTTCACCACATACCACGGAGTCCAAGGAATGAACGCACCATTTAGCTTATTCACACGTAATAACGAAAACCACCAAGCATTACCAATGCTTCACTCAAACAATCTATTTGCTCTAGGCAGAGAAATTCGCATCATGCATGCAGGTGAAGAATATCGCCTTCGTCTCACACGAAATAATCGACTCATTTTGACAAAATAAAAATTCTAAAATTTGATAATAATAATCGTGGAACTAAGCAGTATGAATCAGCGCATACTGCTTCTTTAATTTTATTTCTTCAACTTTATAGACAATTAGTTTTAATGAAATTTTATTTCAACTTTTAAACCACCTAACTTCGATTTCTTAAATACAATCTCGGCTTGATGTAATTCGACAATTTTACGGCAAATTGATAATCCTAATCCTGAGCCCGTTGTACGTGTGCCTAACTGACGATAAAATCTTTCTCCCAGCCGATCAATCACTGTTTGCTCAATGCCGTGACCTTCATTTTCAATCACAAATAGAATTTCATTATTATTTTGTTTGATTAAAATATCAACGATTCCATTCTGTGGCGTATAGCGGATGGCATTATCGACTAAATTTCGAATGCAGCTAAACATTAACTCAGGATTTGCCTTAA
Organism: Acinetobacter sp. ANC_7655; assembly: GCF_056784015.1. Classification (NCBI taxonomy): domain Bacteria; kingdom Pseudomonadati; phylum Pseudomonadota; class Gammaproteobacteria; order Moraxellales; family Moraxellaceae; genus Acinetobacter; species Acinetobacter sp. ANC_7655. The sequence continues at coordinate 162,371 of NZ_JBWYJB010000004.1, forward strand.
TCGCATGATTTCCTAACTCAGTTTTAAACTGAATATTTTTTTCTTGGCTCAAAGGTTGTACTGAATGTAAAACCTCTTTCGTCAAACGGTCTAAATCTATGGACTGTATCGGTACATCTTGCGTTGAAGACGGATCAAGTCTGGCCAACAAAAGTAAATTTTCTAAAATATTTGAGCCCCTACTCACATCTTTTAGAATCTGCTCTAAGTCTTGTGACAAATCCTCATGATCAGACTGGTATTTTCGTTTTAAAAGTTGTAACCGCATTTGAATCGCTGAAAGTGGCGACCTTAATTCATGGGATGCATCTGCTGTAAAGCGTTGTTCCGCAGTAATTGCACGATCTAAACGCTCCATCATTTGGTTTATTTGATGCACAATAGGTTGTAGTTCTTTTAGTTCTGGTTTTGAAGGTGTAATCGGTGATAAATCCTTAACAGTCTTTTGCGATATTAATTTTGAAAGTTGGTGAATAGATCGAAACTGACGTCGTATAATAAAGTGTAGAATAAACCATTGAATGCCCCATAAAATAATGAGAACACCACCGTAGCCCAGCAAACTTTTGAATAACTGATCAACACGCGCTGACATGGGTTGAAGCATAGTTAGAATTTGCTGATCACTTTGCTCACTGTAATAACGAAATAATCGTCCTTCTAGCCAAACAAAACCAAAGTGATCATTCTGAAAAAAGACCTTGGAACCAATTTGACTGAAAGCAAGGTCTTGCGATTCAATCAAAATAAGTTCATTGAGCTTTAACTCATATTTGATATCAAATTGTTCACTTAAATCATCTAACTCATTTCCCACATGACTTGAAATATCACTGACCAAAATCAAATCGGCGATTTCATCCATCATATTGTCATGGGTCTGCATGTTCTGGTAAAACGAGATCACCAATAAAAGAATTAATGCGACAACGCCCGCCAACATCGAACTGAGCATTGAAGACTTAACAAGACGATGTTGTAAAGATATAGGTTGCTGATCCAACACTGTTCTACCTTAAACCTGATCCAGATTCATTCGATAACCTAATCCACGAATCGTTTTAATCATGGTTGAGCCTATTTTTTTCCGAATCTGATAAATAAAAACTTCAACTGCATTACTTTCGATTTCATCACCCCATGCATATAAGGACTCTTCTAGTTGCTCACGTGTCACAACACGTTCAGGATGTTGCATCAACTTATATAAAATTTGGTACTCTTTCGCTGTAAGATTGACAATTTCTGAATTCAATTTAACAACTTTGGTTTGGGGGTCCAAACTCACGGATCCATACATTAGGATTTGAGACGTGCCTTTGTGCTGAGTACGTAGTTGTGCTCTCACTCTCGCCGAGAGCTCATCTAAACTGAATGGTTTAACTAGATAATCATTAGCACCCAAATCAAGTCCTCCAACACGATCTTGGATACTGTCTTGGGCTGTAATAAAAATAACTGGTGTATTGTGTTGGTGTTTTCTTAAATGTGTCAGAATGTCATCACCAGTTGCTTTCGGTAATCCACGATCAAGTAATAAACAATCATATTGATGCTGCTCAATTGCTAATATCGCATGATCTCCACGCTCGACCCAATCAACACTATATCCATCCATTTCTAACCAAGCTTTGATACTTTCAGCTTGTGACACATCATCTTCTGCTAATAATATACGCATGTCTCTCTTCACTAAGTCACAATTCATTCACTATAAAGTTTTTCAAAAAAAGATGCATAAAAAAACCACATTTCTGGAGAATGTGGTTTTTTTGGTTTGAGTACTTGAAAGCCATAAATCAAATACTCAATTTAGTAGATAGCTCATTAAAATTGAACTTGATCTACATCAATTTCTACACGCTTAGCAGGCTTATAATCAATATCCACTTCACCAATTAATACCACAGGTGTTTTTGCAGAGATTGGTTTACCTTGCCAAAGTTCATCATCAATATCCACAGTGATCACACCCGTGCTATCGCGGAATTGATATTTTTCATCACCAGTTGCCTTAACAATATAGCCTTTTAATTTCACTGGAGTATCATCTTTGGCAGTTAAAGCACTTTTAACAGTCGTAATTGCTTGCGGTGCAATTGCTGCATGATTAACAGCACTTTGGTTCACTGCCGTATTAGCCATTGCAAATGTAGTTGCACCGACTAAAGCTGTCGCGATTAAAGCTTGATTTAACACTTTCATTTTCTATACCTTTTCAAGTGATGTTTGTTTCGATGAAGCTATTAAAACAAACAAAGCTGAAGCGAATCTTAAGAAATATGAATATTTATTAATCTTTGACAATTAACTTAGTGGTACGACTCTTAGCACCTCTTCTAACGTCGTTACCCCTTCAAGGACTTTTCGAGCACCCGCAATACGCAACGGTTCTACACCTTCTTTTTTTGCGTGAGCACGTAATTCATCTAAATTAAGATTAGCACTGATTTTTTGTTTTGTTTCTAGAGACACAGGCATAAATTCATATATACCCACCCGCCCCTTATACCCTGTGTGACGACAATGTTCACAGCCTTTGGCATGATACACTTGAGCAGGCATCTTCACTAAATAGCCATAGGTCAGATGCTCCCATTCTTGAGCATTAATTTCCCGTTTTTCTTTACAATGAGAACATAATTTTCTGACTAGCCTTTGCGCCAAAACCCCTAAGATTGTTGCCGCTGTTAAAAATGGCTGCACCCCTAGATCATGTAAACGAGTCAAGCTTGAAGGTGCATCGTTTGTATGAAGTGTTGAAAGTACGAGATGACCTGTTAACGCAGCTTGAATCGCCATATTCGCTGTATCTTGGTCTCGGATTTCCCCTACCATGATAATGTCTGGATCTTGGCGCATGAGGGCACGTACACCATCGGCAAAATGAAGATCAATTGCAGGGTTTACCTGCATCTGATTAAAGCTCGGCTCTATCATCTCGATAGGATCTTCAATCGTACAAACATTTAATTGCTCAGTCGCAAGTTGTTTCATTGATGAATACAGGGTTGTGGTTTTACCTGAACCAGTTGGACCTGTCACTAAAATGATGCCGTGACTATTTTTGGTAATGGCATTCCATTGTTCTAGCAGTTTTCCTTCAAAACCCAGTTGTTGGAAACTCCTCACTAATACTTCAGGATCAAAAATTCGCATTACCATTTTTTCGCCTGCTGCAGTAGGCAGAGTTGATAAACGCAGTTCAGTTTCTTGACCCTTAGGTGTACGCGTTTTTAAACGCCCATCCTGAGGACGTCGTTTTTCTGCAACGTTCATACGACCCAGAATTTTAATACGCGAAATTACTGCCGTGAGTGTATTGCTAGGCATGTTATAAATCGTATGCAGCACACCATCGATACGGAATCTAACACGTCCTTTCTCCGCACGAGGCTCAAGATGAATATCACTCGCACCCTGTTCAAAGGCAAATTGAAGCAACCAGTCGACTAATTTTACGATGTGCTGATCGTTGGCATCAGGATTTTGACTATCACCCAATTGTAAAAGGGATTCAACACCTCGGCTCTGTCGGTCGTAAGCTCCTGAATATTGAGAAGAGTTTACTGCTCGGCTCACTTGATAATATTCAATCAAGTAACGTTGTAACTGCTCTGGATTCAGTAAAACCTTAACAATTTTTTTAGGACTTAAGCTCTTTTCTAAATTCTTAACCCAATCATCCAAGAATGGTTGATCTGTACCGATTAAGATCTGATCAGGATGCACCTCCACCGCTAGAATTTTATTTTTGAATGCATATTCTTGTGACATGACCTGGGTCAGTGCTGCAACATCTGCTTTAAGCGGGTCAATCACATAATATTGGAGTTGTGTTTTTAATGCTAACCACTCACATAAGCGTTGCAGTGTTAACTTATGTTGAGGTTGAACTTGATCTACCAATTCAAAATGAGCAATCCACTGCAATGGATGCCATTTAAATTGATCTTTTTGGCGGTGTCGGGTTTGAATGAGCAACTTATCTCGCTCTAAAATACGACCATCTTTTAGTAGTTGTTCTAAACACCATGTTGTATCAATTTCAAAATTAAAATTCATTCAAATTGCCCCATTCCTTGAGCCCAACTATAACAAATTCTTTATTCAACATAAGCCTTTAGCCTGTTCAGAATTTACAATTAAATTCATTAGATCAAATTCAGCTTTAAATACATCAGTCCAACAATTTATTCGTTTGCACAAAGTTCCAGTGCAACGATCTCAACCTCAGTATCCACTTTAAATTTGACATTTAAGGGGCCGAAACTTAGCCCATAAGTTCGCTCAGGATCATTTTGATAAGATGGTCTTGGATCAAATGATAGAACTTGCTCCAATTCTTTGATTAAACTTTCTGCGACATGTTGTTGCACTAACAGTTCATTTCTTTGAATTTCAGCAGTTTTTGACCAAACAACATTTTTTTGAATTGGTTTATCTTGTGCATAACCGCTCGTCGCCTCAACTACGGCATCAGAATATTGAATATATGGTTTGATATCGATAACTGGTGTTCCATCTAATAGATCGCTGCCTGACACATACAGCCTCAAAGAATCACCTTCTTTAAAAAGTTTTTTGAATTGAACGACTGACATGCCGATAGGTGCTGGACGGTACATGCTTCTTGTCGCAAAGACTCCCACTTTTTTATTTCCACCTAAACGTGGTGGTCTGACTTGAGGCTTAAATTTTTGATTATCTTGATTTTTATTATCGTGAAACTGCCAAATCAGCCATAAGTGACTGAAATCATGTATACCTTCAAAAGCCAGTTCATCATTATATGGCGCCAATAGTTCAATATAACTTTCAACATTTACTAAATTTGGCTGACGTGGAATACCAAACTTTTCTTTGTAGGGAGATCTCATTATACCAATCACAGGTAAAGTCAGCTCATTCATAATCACTTTTTTTGATAAGCTCAATTAAATATATTCAGTTTATCGAGAATGGTTTTAGTTTAGAATAGCAAGCTGTTCTAATTTGATAATTTATTGAGACCTTTAATGGCTGCTTTTAACGTCGAAAAGATTACTCACGTACACCACTGGAATGACACATTATTCAGTTTTAAAACGACTCGCGATACAGCATTGCGTTTTAAAAATGGTCAATTTGTGATGATTGGTTTAGAAGTCAATGGCAAGCCTTTAATGCGTGCGTATTCGATTGCTAGCGCGAACTATGAAGAAGAACTTGAGTTTTTCTCTATTAAAGTTCCAGATGGTCCTTTGACATCAATCCTACAAAAAGTAAAAGTTGGTGATGAAATTTTAGTTTCTAAGAAACCGACTGGTACACTTGTTCTTGATGATTTAAATCCTGGTAAAAACTTGTATCTTTTATCATCAGGTACTGGTTTAGCTCCTTTCCTTTCGACTATCCGTGATCCTGAAACTTATGAGCGTTTCGAGAAAATCATCGTTGTACACGGTACACGCTATATCTCAGAATTGGCTTATCAAGACCTTATTCAAAATGAAATTCCAAACCATGAGTTCTTTGGGGAACTTGGTGCGAAAGAAAAGTTAATTTATTACCCAACAGTTACACGCGAAGACTTCCATACTCAAGGTCGTGTTACAACTGCGATTGAAACTGGTGCTCTTTTCGAGAAAATCGGCTTACCTCGTTTTAATCCTGAAACTGACCGTGCAATGTTATGTGGTTCTCCTGCATTCCTTGACGATGTAGCTGCACTTCTTGATCAACATGGCCTAAAAGAATCTCCACGAATGGGTGTTCTTGGTGATTATGTGATTGAACGTGCTTTTGTTGAAAAATAAAAACTTGTACATTAAAAACCGAGCTTTTTTGCTCGGTTTTTTGTCTCAGTGTTCAATTAATCCTTTTAAATAACTTATTGAGTCTTTGTTTAAAACTTTAGTAGTTTTTATTAATTAATGAATTTCTCTATGAATTAATCTACCATTAATTTATGGTTCATTTAATCTAAAACTAATCAGGATTGAATGAAGATAATAATAGCTTAACAATTATTATTTTTTAATCATATATCCATACCAACATGAAATTTGAATTACTCCGATGATTCTTTTACTTCATGCTCAGCATTTTCGAGTGCAATTTGTTCATGGACTGGTCCTAATTTTTTATCCACTCTTTTACCCTTCCAACTCCGTTTAGATTCATAAACAGTTCTTTGTCTAAAGTAACTAAATGGTTCAATATTTGCCACAAATCCGACTTTCGAATCATGAACATAATTGGAGTAAAAATCCACGACATCTTGATCAACTGTTGTTTCCCAACTTTTTAATTCCCAATCATCTAAATCGATTAAAAATTCATATGCTTTTGCTAAAGGGTAAATAATTCTAAATATTTGTTTTATACCTTTTAAATTTGATTGATCAAATGTGGTGAAGTTTCTAGCTTTTTTTACTCTTTCGACTTCAGTTGCCATATCTACAGGGCCTGTTGGTGAAGCGAAGTTCTCTCTTCTGGCGATTTGGCTCACTGAAAGATAGGCTGGATCTTCTTTAGAATTACCCTGTGCTAAATATTGTTGTCTTTGACGATGTAAAGTTCCATAAGCACCATAATGTAGCTTCATATAGTTTTTGATATCCTCCTATACATCACCTGTGGAAGCTCCAGCAAATTTTTGCACTGATTCAAAAAGTTGTTGTGTTTTTTCTTCTATATTAAATTCATCCTCGAATAAAATTGGATCTTCTTCCTTGAGCTTCTCATAAGTAAAAACTTTTACACCAGCCGTTTCAGCCCTTTCAAGCATATGTTTCAATGGTATTCGAGCAAAATTATTACTAATTGTTTGCGAGTTTGGCTCATACCCTCCTCCAACATCGGAGTGCATACCAGGATATACAATTTCCTTCCATGTTCTTGGGTTAGCAAATTTTCCATCTATGCGAATTGAATCTACTGGAAAAGCAAAACGTAATTCATTTCCTGCGACTTGATGCACACAATTTTTTACTCTAGGATCAACGACCATATCGCGACCTTTAAAACTAAGTTTATTTGGCATGTTAGTCGCAGGTAAGCCAAACGAAGCAACCGTGTCAAATATCCCTAAAAATTGAATTTCCATTGGGGCAGGCTCAGCCTGACCTGTCACTGAATACTTTAGGCTCAAGTCTTCTATTTCAGTTTTCCAAATCATTTCGTTAGAAAATACACGTGCTAATGCTGCACCACGCGAAAAACCAAAAATAGATAAATTAATTTTTTTAATTAGTCGATGCTCATTTAAATTCGACTCGATTTTTACTAAAGCTTCGTTTTTACGTGCTTCTACTTGAGGCTTTAATGTAGCTTCGACTTGTTCTATTTTCTGTTTTAAAGTGTTTTCAAGGCTAATCCCAATTTGAGATTCACCATATTTCAACCTTCTTATCCCTCCCCAACCTGTTGCCCCACCAGTTGGAAAAGTATCCTGTGCTGAGGCAATTTGACCATTAAGCCAATTACGTGTATCTCCGTTAAATGGCGTACCAACCCCAGATATGTATTGGATGATTGAGTTTTACAGGTGATTTTGTACGCTCTATTTCGTATAAGCTATATGATTGTGCATTACGCCATAACTTTGCTGGATTGGCTAGTTTTCCTTTATCCTGATCCTTCTCTAAGTTATTACCTGTACCATCAAAAAATACTGAAATATGCACAACATCCTTACAGTCCTGTTTTGATTGCGGAGGATGATTATCGACATCTTGATTACTATTTTTTATTTTTTGTAACTCAGAAACCATAAATTTACCTTTTTATTTTTTATCGTTCTCATTTAGTTCATCAATGAATTTAGATCTTATTTCTAACCCTTTTTTTGTCGCACTTGGCATATTTCTTCCCTCAGTCAATGTAATTTCTACTGTGTCATCAGGATAAAGGTGAACAGCCAAATAACTTTTTCCTTTTAAATCTTCTTTTGTCAAATAAGGAATATTTTTTGCAACGTGTTGTTTACGAATATTGGTTTGTCCCCATGTGATATATTGAGGACCAGTGATCACAGCAGATCGCTTCGTAGCAGCGCCAAAACCACCACCGACCTCCTCTCCATTTAATTTTACAATATAAGGTCTATAGCTCGGATCATATCCAAACGATGTTGTCGTCAGAACATATATTTTGCTTGAGCCCACACTACAACCAACTAGTCCTAAAGACAAACTCACTGGTAGCATGAAATTTTTTTTTAGTATATTCATTGACTCACCTCTATATGTACTCTGATTCTCAAATCAAGTACAACTTGATCTGACAATGAATTAATTCTTACTATCAAACTGCCAATACACGTCTCCCCAATCACTTTCAAAGTCAGGAAATATTTCTCCTTGTTTAAAGTATTGACGTGAATTTTCTTTTAAATGCGTAAACCAGTAACCTGAATGTGGACAGTGTTCCCCTGCAAGTACGATCTCTATTCTTTCTTCGTATACTGGTTCTATTTCAACATGTTTAAGCTCTGGCCATGTGCTGTCTTCATCAAATCGAGCAATCCATTGTTTTGCACTTATAGCGTCAAATCTAGGATTTGGATCATCAGCCCATGTATCTAAGGTGGTGAGTTTTAAGTTGTCGCACCGAATCGGTTTTATCAACTCATTCGCCTTAACCAATAAATCTGGGACACCCTGTTCCACTGGATAAAGTGATAATTCGCCTAAGCGTATCCAAAGACTAAATTTTGTAGGATCACTAGCATCTTCTATTTTTGTGATTTCTATGCGTGGATCATTCAGCTTTTCTCGGATTTGTTCTTCGCTTAATCCTAGTTTGTCTAGCCAATAGGGAGAAAGTAAAAAGCACCATGTAGGAGTACGAATACCACCGCCCAAACCATCACGATCTTCTGCAATAAACATATTATCATGGGAAAATTCCATACCAGGATGATCAATATCGAGTCCGTAGAAATAATCTGAAAAAGTACGCTCAACAGTTTCATACTCAGGTGAAATATATGCAAACTGTCCAGTATTACCTATTTCATATCCGCTATATGCTTGAATTGGATTTATTTTTTTTATTATTTTTTCAACAAAAGCATGCCAAATAATTTTATTTGACTGATACCATTGATCACCAAAAGTTAATTTAATACTAGAATAACGTTCATTTGTGTCTCTAATTTTAGCACCTAGGGCCCAACGTGCACTTTGATTAGGAGATTCTGCAGATGTTGCACCAACGTAGTAAATAAAATGTTTTTTATATACCTTTGTCATTTCCGTTAACATTTCGTCACGATTTTTTATCCATGAGCTTGCATTTTTCCAAATTTCTGTATCGCATCGAAATCTTAAATTAAATGGTTTATCAATTATTTGATTTTCGAATTCATGATATATATCAATTACCTTCTCAAGAAAAGCTTGAGGATTTATTTTTGTTTGATCAATATAAAATGAAATATAAGGACATACTCCGAATTCTTTTTTTTCTTCACCGTAAATTATTGACGTATCAAGAGGAATATCCTGAACTAACTCTTCTATTTCTTGACTATTCAAAAATAAAGTTGATGTGCTCATCTACAAATCCTAATTAATAAGCTAATTTAATTTCTTCCACGACGATTATTAGATGAATTACCGTGAGGCTTATCATCGTTAGATTCTGGTGACTTATCTTCAGGATAACGAAACAACGGTAACTTAAATCCTTCACCAACCGTAATACCACTAACTCTATTTATTGTTTAGATTGATTATTTAATTTGCAATATTCATCAAATTGTTTTTCTGATTGATCTGCCCATCTACACTGAGATGTATATCTTCATTACTTTCTATGGCAATGGAACTTGGTGAAGCCAAGAGCATGACCGCTTGTTTAAAGGTAGCGGCTTTGCTTTGGTCTTCGCTCTCTAAGTTCTTGAGATAGCCCTGTAGGTTTTCGAGTAAGCTCAGTGGATCAGTTTGTTGATTTTTTGCCACTTCACTGAGGTCTTTCGCTTGTTCCTGTTTGTAGGTAGAGATGAGTATACCTTCTCCTGCACGCACTGCCCCCTTTGATCTGTTCTGAGTTCAAAGATTTCATCATAAGGGGTAGCATGACAAAGCGTTCAATTAAATAAAAGCCTAGAATGACTTTCTATTCTTCACCGTCATATACCCAATATTCTTCGCCCCAATCTTTACTAGATTTATTCATTATGGTTCCTTTGTTGAAATACAATCGTTTTGCCTTATCATTAGATAAAATCCAATAACCTGTTCTTGGGCATAATTCTCCCCCTATAACTTTTAAATCAGGTGTAGTAAAAGTATCTACATCCTCACCGCCAATATCTTCAAACTCCCCATCTACTAATTCAACAAAGTACCAACTACAATCAGCCTTAGAAAAAACATTATTTGCTAATAAAGATGGCCCTAGTTCCAATTGTACTTCTCGATCTGATTTTAAATAATCCCAATCATCTTCTATTCGCTTATTTTTAATATTCTCAATAGCGAATGCTTTTAGCTCTTCAGAAGGAGTCCATGCTGTGTATTCATTAAACTTAGAAAATAAGTCCTTTCCTAAAACATTGAGTGTCTTGCATTCCTCTAACTGCCCACGTGTAGGACTATTTTCATCACGATAAGTCCAAGCAAATTGTGGTACGCCATATCGATCACCCATAGGAATATATACCCCTGTCTTTGATATAGGTTCTCCACTATTTACTCGTATATCTGTACGAAGTTTAAATTTAGGTACTTTATGTTCAAAAATTCCTAGTTCTTTAATCACTTCAAATAAAGTATATAAATCCCATGATCTTGGTGGTTTTACACAAGAATCATAATAACTACATAATCTGTATAATTCATCAAAGCGCGTTTTAAAATCTGTTTCTTCTTCTTCTGACATCCAGTTGGGTTGAAACTCGCCTAACATGCGTGCTGTATTATATGCAGCTGTCCAGCCATATTTTTCCTGTTTCGTCTGTTCTATAATCCTAATTAAATCTATTCTGAAATCGAGTAAAGATGGGTAAGCATAGGTACTCCAATTGGCTGAGCTATCCCCCATTCCCCATCCCTCTTGCAAGAGGACACGGTCACGATACTGCTGATCAGCCAAATCAATTACTCCACCAGTATGTTGAATCAACTCATCCAGTTTGGTCAGTAACATTTCCAAATAAGATCGTGAAGTAACATAATAAATTAGGGCAATTGATTGTTTTTGAAAACGAGTCAATTTAGAACAGCTTCTAAGCATAAGTTAGTCATCACTATCAAACTACCAAAACTCCTCATCCCAATCAGATTTGATCTCAGGTAGAATTTTACCATCATCAAAACTTTATCATTATTTTGACAATCCAATCTTTTATATATAAATTATTTCTTATTAGTAACTTCTAAATACCAAATCGTTTCTCCCCAGCTATTATTCTCAATCTTCGGAAATACTTCTCCCTGTTCAAAATAACGGGATTGCAATTGATTTGCAGGACTCCACCAATTACCTGACTGTTGACAAGTCTGCCCAGCAAAACCTTTTAAATTTTCAGCTTGAATAGTCTCAGATGACCCACCCTCGTCTGCAATTCGTTCAACCAATACCCATTCCGTATCTTCCTCATGATCATATTGTGGGCAATCTGGATCAAGTCCCACTAATGCTTCTATCGCATCATGCCCTTTAAGCAGCAGCTGTGCACTTGCTTCCTGTATTTCAGGAATGTAAATACCATCCTGTGGCACAGTTTCGCCTGTTTTTACCGTAACATTTTGGTTTAACTTATATATTGGTAAAGATGATGGTAAGTTTAACTCTCCTAAATAATCTGAATCATAGTCTTCTTTTAAAAAAGTCATAGGCCAGCTACCAAAAACTGTAGCTTTAATATTAGATGATAACTTACTAGCTTTACTTTGCCATTGATCAAATAAGGCTAAATTACCCTCATCCATCCAATCAGGGAAATAGTCTATTCTTTGATTTCTAAAGTCAGTCACCACATTCCCTGCATATTGCAAAGCAGATAAATCACCCTCTAATAAACGTTTATATCCATAATTCAAGCTCTCAAGAGTTGATCTGAAATTAGGCAATACATGCTCACCCCAAACTATGTCAGGTTGTTGTGAAATATGTTGGTTTCGATAATCATAAGGTAAATCCTGCATAAACAGCTCAAGTGCATTTTCCGCTGCATCGAGCATATTTTTAAAAGCATCTACCAGTTCTTTAAAATATTCAGCCGAACTATAGCGTTCAAGTAGGAAAATTTCCTGCGGACGAATTTCAGATGATTGCGACATTATTTTTTATCTCCATACCAATTCTGCTCTAAACGCGGCACACCAACCATATTGGTTTTCGTTTCAACAATTAAACCACTGTCATAGCCCCAAGGGGTTGCTTCACGCTTACTTACATTTGCTCGTACTAAATCTTTTGGGTCCAGAACAATTTGTATGCCACCACCTTCAAGTACAAATATCTCGCCTTTGCTATTCACTTTTTCAACTTTACCCGCACTATTTTTAAAAGTCTGACTTGCGGCTGGACCTTCCCATACATTGATCCCACCCCTTGGCACTCGGTATTTAACAACCTCACCATTATGATTCCATGATGCAAATACCGCAAAATAGCGTCGCCAATCGGCTTTACTCTACTTGGGTTGTGCCTGAGGGTACGGGTGGTCCGAACTATCCGAATATGTAATCTCGTTTGAGATCAAAAAAACCCGCGAAAGCGGGTTTTTTATTAAACTTCCATCAATGCGAAAGTTTTCACCTTGAGCGATATAGTTTTATTCTTCTCCATCAAACTGCCAGTACACCTCGCCCCAATCACTTTCATAATTTGGAAAGATCTCACCCTGTTTAAAGTATTGCCGTGAATTTGATTTCGCTGTTGTATACCAATAGCCAGCTTTAGGACAAACCTGCCCAGCCGCTATACTTAATTTTTCAGTTGATTCAGTTTCGGGTTGATTGGATTGTTTTCCTATATTTTCTATATCAAAAATATAATTCTTTTCTTCCTCGGGTATGGTTCCATCTATATAGCGATTGTCTTCCCAAATTAAACGCCATTTAACATCGTACCAATCATCGGTCCCTTCCAATTTATATTGGGTTGCTTCTGTCCCTTCTAAAAAGTAGTTTGGACATCCAACATAAATATTATAGTCAGAATCATTGGTTAATTTTTGATAGACAGGTTTTTCGAACCATGGTTCATAAATGCCTGAAATTTGGATTTCTTCACCTGAATGAATTTGACCTTTTGAGCTTTCATTATAATTTGGGCAAGGGATGATCGGTTCAACGATTTGCTTACATGGTGGCCAGTTTAGTTTACTAAATAAAGATTCATAGCTCCATTTCTTATAATAAATTCGATTATTATTTGGTACATCATATGAAACGTTATACAAAGTATTAACTGTGATACCCTCCATAGCTCTTGCTATCAATAATTTTAAAATATGTCGTGTGTGGTCATGTTCAATAAAAATATTTCCATTTGGCTCTTGACCTATGCCTAGGTTTTGATAAAAAACATCATATAGCAAGCCATGTTCATCACCATAGCGACCAAAAATCCTCCCCTGAATATTCCCTTCAAAATAAAGATCATATGCTTCTTTTTTGAATTTGCTTTTTCTCAGTTCCGTTAAACCTTTTTCTGTATCACTTAGATCACTCAAATAATATAATAATTCTTCTTCATGACTCTCCTTAAAGCCTTCAGGTTCATTCAATAAGTTTAGAGGAGGATGCCTTAATTGTTGCTCAAATGCGTCTACAAATTCTTTCTCCAGTTCATATGCAACATATAAATACCGATAACTGGTATATTTTTTCATGAGATAAAAAGTTTGGTCTCTCGCTTTCTGATCAATGATATACATCATAAATTCCCTTAATTCGCCTTACTTTGCTCATGCTTAGTATTTGCTCGACCTGTCGCAGACACACCACGAGCTACCTGACCCTGTTGAACAGTTTTCTGTGCTTTTTCTCTTGCCGCCAAATACGCAACCGTATCTTCTAATTTTTTTGGAAGAATGGCATCATTCCAATTGGTTTTTTGAATTTTAACCATGTTTTCAATATATTGCCTGATCGGCTGATTGTCTGGGTGGCCAAAATCTATATATAACTGTTTTTCACCACCAGCTAACAACAATCCACTGCCTTGCATTTTTTCTAAATCAAGTTGCTCTGCAACCTGACCTTCCCATACTTTTAAGCCTTGCCAATTTTTAGGTACAACAATATTTAATTTTTCTAACTCAGCTATGGTAGGTATACGGTCTAGGGCCACAAATATACCATTTTTTGACCAGTCACTTTTTACAGCATAATCAAAACGCCATGCTGTGCCATTAATTGGCATTTTATCCGCCCAATACGCACCAGATTTAAATGGTTTTTTTTGATCAATGATTCGTTTCCAGCCAACTCTAGCACCAGGTTTATATAACTTTGCTTCAATATTAGCTTTCTGACTAAATGAGGCTATTACATAATATTTTAAAACATCATTTGTCGCAGAATCATTTTTCTTCTTAGCTAAATCCGGCCATCCGTCCTTATGCTTATAATGGCTTAAAGGCGCAGGTTTATGACCCTTGCTCGCAATCGTATTTCTAGCAGTAGAAGCCAAACGTGCTTCCGTGGTTAAAACTTTAGTTTCTCCACCACCTATCTTCGCACCAGCTTTATTCATCTGGTTGATCATTTCAGATCGGACTTTATTTAAAGCACTGTCCAACTCTTTAATTGCAGAAGGAATCATTTTATCTGCGAGTTTGGCAAGCTTATCTAACTCAGGTAAAAATGAGTTTAATTGTTGTTGTACATGCTTAGGTAGAACGACTCTCGTTTTTGATAAGAAAAACTGAATCGAGGATTTTAATCGCGCAATAAATTTTTTAAACTCGGATAATATTTTAGTTTGGTATTTTGAAAATTTAAGTGCGTTTATAAATTTAATTGGGTCTCCATAACCCATTTTTCTTAAAAAAGCCAAAATTGCAATTGCTACTTCTGCGGCTTTACTGGCATCTTTAATCACAGTAATGAGTAAGCGCCCAATACCTTTTAACACACCACCAAATATTGGAATGAGTGGCAATAAACACAAAATAATACTAACCCAGTTCAGGACTTTATTTTTCTCTTGTTCACTACCTGCCATGCGATTTGAAATAGCGATTAAATCCCTAACAGCTGTGGCTTCACCTGCGACAGGAAACATACTAATAACTGCATCAAATACGATCTGACCTAAAGTTGATTTTTCGTTAAATTCACCTTGTAAGGCTCCACCTACCCAACTGCCGGCAGCCTTGGTATTCGACCAAAGCTCTGAACCAATTTGAATTATAGCTATTTTATTTTCTGCACTCATTTTTTAGAATCCTTAAGTGCTTGTTGGTATGATTCTTCTAGATCTGAGATGTTCCAATCTGCTTTAAAATTAATATTTTCTTCTGCTTGTGCTACAACTTCATAAGATCTAGCATCTTCCCCAAAAATAATCTCTGCTTCACCATCAGGCGCATCTCTTATATCAGCTATCCCTTCATCATTAGTCACACCTGAAAATATCTGACCATTTGCGTATTTCATTTTAAAGTTTACACCTTTAACAGGCTCATCATCATGATATTTAATTGCAATCTGTTGTCTTATTTCATTTGGCATGAGTGGAAAATTCAACGGCACCTTTGCTCCCCCCACAAATTGATGCTGCCCTGCCTTAACCTCAAACTTACCAGCTGTGGTCGGTAAAACTCCCGAACTGCTAATTTCAATCTGTGAGCCACCACCGATCAACACTATTTTTTTTGCCGCTTTAATTTCAATTCGATCTTCCGTGGAAATAATCTGCACACCCTTTCTTGCAATCAGATCAGCACCATCCCCTTGAGCTTGAATCTCGATCTTGCCTTTGCCTGCATAGACTCGTGCCCCTTCTTGCGCTGCAAATAAGCTGATCTTTTTGCTGGCATGTCCGATGATGCTGTCTTGCGTGCTGGTGTTAATGCTTCCTTGTGCAATCTGGTTGATCTGCCCATCTGCACTGAGGTGGATGTCTTCGTTACTTTCTACGGCAATTGAACTTGGTGAAGCCAAGAGCATGATCGCTTGTTTAAAAGCCGCGGCTTTGCTTTGGTCTTCGCTCTCTAAGTTCTTGAGATAGCCCTGTAGGTTTTCGAGTAAGCTCAGTGGATCAGTTTGTTGATTTTGTGCCACTTCACTCAAAGCTTTGCCGTTGTTTAAGCTACTTTCGAGTTGTTGTTTGGCTTCGCTTGCATCTAAATGGTTTGCTTTGGCTTGTTCTTGTTTGTAGGTGGAGATGAGTATGCCTTCGCCTGCTCGTACTGCACCCCATTGGTCTGTTCTAAGTTCGAAGCCTTCGCCGCGTCCTTCACTTTCTGCGGTTGCTTTGGGATGACTGAGATTCCCTAGGTTGAGTTGGCTCGTCCCGTGGGTGTTTTGCAGTTGGGTGGAGATTTGTCCTGTGGTGTCATCAAAGCGGAGTTGTCCATAA